>JBGPOM010000009.1:0-14540 GCA_041488075.1 Gemmatimonadota bacterium | reverse complement strand
TCGCCGCGGTCAGCGCGCTGAAGCGCGCCGGCGCCCCGCGGGTGCGCTTCCTCTGCCTCGTCGCCGCGCCGGCGGGGGTCCAGGCGATGCTCGTGGCCCATCGCGACGTGCCCGTCTACGCCGCCGCCTTGGACCGCGAGCTCAACGCCAAGGGCTACATCCTCCCCGGCTTGGGGGACGCCGGCGACCGGCTGTTCGGCACCAGATGACGGGATGTGCCACATCTTGACAAGATGTCGCAATACGTCATAAACTATCAATATGACGAAAACTGTCATGTACGTGGCGGTGCTGGCCGACGTCATCGGATCCCGCACCCTCCCCCCCCGGGACCGCGCGCGCTTGCAGGCCCAGCTCCACACCCGCCTCCGCACCGACCTCAACCAGCGGCGCACCTGGCGACCGGGCATCGCCGCCGGCTTCGCCATCGCGCGCGGCGACGAGCTCGAGGGCCTGCTCCGCGACGCGTCGCTCGTGTGGGACATCGCCCACTGGCTGCGGTGCAGCTTCGCCGACGTCGACTGGATCATCGCCTGCGCCCGCGGCCCGATCAGCACCGCCCTCGCCGCCAGCGCCCTCGAAGTGGACGGCCCCTGCTTCCACGCCGCCCGCGCGGCGCTCGAGGAGGCCAAGCAGCGGCGTCAGGTGTTCACCTTCCGCGGCTTCCCCCCCGCCGTGGATGCGCTCGCGGCCTATTACTCGGCGCTGTACTGGAGCTGGACCCCCCGCCAACGGCGCCAGGCGTCCACACTGCGCCTGCGCGACGCCGCGCCCGACCAGAGCGGGGGCCTGAAGGTCCACCCCACCGCGGTGTCCCATATGAAACGGCGCATGGCCTGGCCGCTCGTGACTGCGGGCGATATGATGTTCCGCGCCGCAATCCTGGAGGCTCGGTGAACCCGCTCGCGCTCGTGCCACTGCTCGCCTATACCATCGCCGCCGTCCTCTGGCCGGCGCAGATCGACGGCACCCGCCGCGGCCGCGCGCTGCTCCTTGTCGAAGCGCTCCTCGTGCTCGCCGCCGTCATCCTCGGCCAGGTACTCGCCAAGCTCGTCATCCCCAGCCCCGCCGGGTACCGCTGGGGCGCCGTCGGCCTCTACGTCACGGGCTACCTCTACGTCTGCATTCGGGGCATGGTCGTGGTGCGCTCCGTGCTCGAGCTCCCCGCGCTGCAGATGCGGCGCGACGAGGATCGCACCGCGGGGGCCATCGACATCGCCCGCGGCCGCACCATCGGCGCTCTGGAGCGGGCGATTACCTTGACGCTGGTGTTGCTCGGCCAGTACGGGGCGCTAGGCCTCATCGTGGCGGCCAAGTCGGTGGCCCGCTTCAAGGCATTGGAAGACCGCGAGTTCGCCGAGTACTTCCTGATCGGGACGCTGGCCTCCCTGCTCCTGGCCCTGGCAGGGGGCCTGGGTCTGCGCGCCCTGCTGCGCTGAGCCCCCCCCCCGCCCCCCGCCCCCCGCCCCCCGCTCCGCGCGTAACCCTTTCCCGCTTCCCCGTGTCAGACGGGTAGTTACGAGCGTGGCCCGTCGCCTCGGAGCTCCGTGGACGAACGAGATCTGATCAACCGCGTCCGCGCCGGGGACGGCATCGCCGAGCGCGCCCTGTACGACGCCCATGTCGATCGCGTCTACCGCCTGGCCTATCGACTGGCCGGAGACGACGCGCTCGCCCAGGACTTCACGCAGGAGACGTTCATCCGCGCCTTCGAGCGATTGGGCACGTTCCGCGGCGACTCGGCCCTCTCGACCTGGCTGCACGCGATCACCACGACGGTCGTCCTGAACGGCCTCCGCAAAGTGAAGCGCTTCCGCCAGCGGGAGGCGGATCTCGAGGCCGCCGACGGCGTGAGCGGCGGGCCCCGCAACGCCGAGCCGGACTTGAAGGCGCGGCTCACGCGGGCGATCGACGCGCTGCCCCGGGGTTACCGGACCGTGTTCGTGATGCACGACATCGAGGGCTACACGCACGAGGAGATCGGCGTCGCGCTGGGCGTCGAGACGGGGACATCGAAAGCGCAGCTGTCCCGGGCGCGCACCAAACTGCGCGAGTCGCTCGCGGACTTCGCGGGAGAGTGGGTGACATGATGCAACAACATGACGACGAGCAGTTTGAGAAGTGGCTGCAGCGTGCGGCCCAATCGTACCACTCCCCGGTCCCCACTCCCCGTGCAGCGATGTGGCAGCGGATCGAGGTGGAGCGCGCCCGGCGCGCGGCGCGCCGGGTGGTCGAGCTGCGTCCCTGGTTGCGCTGGACCCTCGCCGCGGCGGCGGTGCTCGCCCTCGGCATCGGCATCGGTCGCTGGACCGCGCAGCATGGGACCGTCGCGCGCGGCGGGACTCCGGTGGCGAGCGCCGACACCGCCGGCAACCGCGACGTGGTCTACCAGGTCGCGGCGACGCAGTACCTGTCCCGCACGGAGAGCTTCCTCACGGGATTCCGCGCCGACCTCCGCGCCGGCCGGGGCGACACGCGTTTCATGGGGCAGGCCCGCGATCTGCTCACGACGACCCGCCTGCTGCTCGATTCCCCCGTGGCGGACGATCCGCGCATGCGCGGACTGCTCGAGGACCTTGAGCTGGTGCTGGTGCAGATCTCGCAGCTTCCGGCGGCGCGCAACTCGCACGACACCGACTTGATCACCCAAGGCATGGACCAACGCAGTGTGCTGCCCAAGCTGCGCTCGGCGATTCCCGCCGGGCCCGTTCCGGTGCGCACTCAAGGAGCGACCTGATGTACGTGCTACCGCTGTTGCTCGCCGTCGTGACGACTGCTATGCAGGATTCGACGCCGCCCGCGGCGCGGCCCCGGCCCGCGCGGCGAGCGCACGCGACCGCGGCGATCGGGCCCCTCGCCACCTCGGCCGCGGCTCTCGAGACGGCCGCCGCGGTTCTGGCGACCTCGCGCGTAGACCTCGAAGTGCTCACGGCGCAGGCTCCGGTGCTCGCCGCGTCCGCCACGCAGCTCGAGCGGGTGGCGATGGCCCTACCAGCGCTCGCGGTGCTGACGGATGTCGATGACATGATGCCGCCCGAGCCGTGGGCGCAGCAGGACCCGGCCGATTCGCTGTATCGCGCGGCGCGCCAAGCCCTGAATCGAAACCAGTACGCCCGCGCGGCGGACCTCTTCCAGGCGATACAGCGGCGTTACCCCCGGTCGACGTATGTGGCGGACGCGCTCTACTGGCAGGCGTTCGCCCTTTATCGGACGGGCTCGGATGACGGGCTCAAGGCGGCCCGCGCGGCGCTGCGCACGCAGGCCGAGCGGTTCCCCAAAGCGTCCACCCACCACGATGCAGAAGTCTTATTGCGCCGGGTGCAAGACCAGTTGGCGCAGCGGGGCGACCGCGATGCCGCTGAGGCCGTCTCCGCCGAGGCCGATAGCATCGAGCCACCGGAGCCGCCCGAGGTGCCGGAGCCGGCCGAGGTCCCTGAGCCGGCCGAGGGGCCCAGGGGACGCGCGCCCCGCCCGGACCGCGCGTCGAGCTGCGATGACGAAGACGACGTCCGAATCGCGGCGATCCAGGGGCTCCTCAACATGGACGCCGAGCGCGCGGTGCCGATCCTCAAGGCGGTGTTGGCGCGGCGCGACGAGGGGTCCGTGTGCCTGCGGCGCAAGGCCGTGTGGCTCGTATCACAGAAGCGGAGCTCGGAGACGTCGGCGATTCTGCTCAATGCCGTGCGCTCCGATCCTGACCGCGAAGTGCGCGAGCAGGCTGTGTTCTGGCTGTCGCAGGTGCCGGGCGAGGAGACCGTCGCGGCGCTCGATTCAATCCTGCGCGATCCGAAGACCGATCCCGAAATCCAGGACAAGGCGATCTTCGCGCTGTCCCAGCACCGGAGCGCGCGCGCGGGAGCGATTCTGCGCGCCTTCGCGGAACGGCGCGACGCGTCGGGCGAGCTCCGCGAGAAGGCCATCTTCTGGCTGGGGCAGAATCGCTCACCCGAAAACGCGCAGTTCCTCAAAGACCTCTACAAGAAGCTGGAGACCGACGACCTGAAGAAGAAGGTGATTTTCTCACTTTCCCAGATGGGCGGAGCCGACAACTACCGCTGGCTGATGGACATCGCCCTGGATCAGAACGAGGACATCGAGATCCGCAAGAACGCGCTGTTCTGGGCCGGCCAGGGGCGCAGCGTCGACGTCGCCGACCTGGTACGGTTGTACGACAGCATGACGGATCGCGAGATGCGGGAGCAGTTGATCTTCGTGTACTCGCAGCGGCGTGAAGACGCGGCGCTCGACAAGCTGTTCGACATCGGGAGGAACGACCCGGACCGCGAGCTCCGCAAGAAGGCGATCTTCTGGATCGGCCAGTCGCGTTCCCCGCGGGCGGCGCAGTTCCTCCAGGAGCTGATCAACCAATGACGGCGCTCCTCCTGGCGCTCGCCCTGATGCAGCAGACGCTGGAGCGGCGGATCGCCGCCGCTCCCGACGGTACGGTGCACTTGAGCTTCGCCGCCCGGCCCAACATGTGCGGCGACGGGCGCGGCTCGATCTCCATGGACTGCGAGGACGGCCCCTGCGGCAGCCGCTGGACGATCTCGGAGCATCGGCGGGACCGCGACGATGTCGAGTACGACTGCGAGGCCGGGCCCGTGCGGGTCTCGTTGCGGGTGGCGGGCGGCCACGTCACGTCCCTGCACACGTATGTCGGCGGGCGCTGGCGGGCTGCGACGGGCGCCGGCGTGACGGACCTCGGCACCGTGGGCGTCCGCGAGGCGGCCGCCTATTTCCTCGCCCTCGCCAGCAAGGACTCAAGCGCCGCTGCCGAGCACGCGGTGTTCCCCGCCATTCTCGCCGACAGCGTAACGGTGTGGCCGGACCTGCTCGGCATCGCGCGGGATGCGCGCGTGTCCCGCCGCACACGGCGTCAGGCGGTCTTCTGGCTGGGCCAGGCAGCCGGCGAAGCGGCGACCCGTGGGCTCGCCGACCTGGTGGGCGACCGCGCCGCGGACCGCGACGTGCGCGAACAGGCCGTGTTTGCCCTGTCGCAGCGGCCCCGCGATGAGGGCGTCCCGGCCCTGATCCGGATCGCCCGGGACAACCCCGACCCCGACCTCCGCAAGAAGGCCATCTTCTGGCTCGGCCAGTCGGACGACCCGCGGGCGCTCGCGCTCTTCGAGGAGCTCCTGACAAAGCCCTGAGCTGGACCGGCGTGCCCTTTGTATCTTTTCGCATGCCTTTCTGGACCACCCGGCGCGCCCTCACGACCGCCGCCCTCACCTTCGTGGTGCTCCTCGTCGGCTGGGGCGCAGTGGTGCTCGCCGTCGCCGTACAGGGGGCCCGCGACCAGGCCGGGACCGCCGACGCGATCGTTGTGCTGGGCGCTGCGCAGTACAACGGGCGCCCCTCCCCGGTATTCCGTGCCCGGCTCGACCACGCCGCAACCCTCTACCAACGGGGCTTGGCGCCCGTCGTGCTCGTGACCGGCGGCGTCGGAACCGGCGACACGCTGAGCGAGGCGAACGTCGGACGCGATTACCTCGCGCGCCTCGGCCTCCCGCCCGACGCCCTCATCTCGCTCACCGCCGGCGACGACACGTACGCCTCGCTCACCCAGGTGCAAGACTGGTTCGAGGGGCGCAGCAACCGCCGGGTCCTCCTGGTGAGCGATGCGTTCCACATGCTGCGGCTCCGGATCATCGCCGGACGGCTCGGCCTCACACCCCTGACGTCACCGGCACCCGGCTCCCCGATTCGCGCCAACATGCGCCGCAACACGGCCTACCTCCTCGCCGAGGGGTTCAAGGTCCCGTTCACCTGGCTGTTCCAGCACTAGGAGGCGTCGATGCAGAGCGCACACCGGCGGATCTACACCGGCCGGGTGGTCAATCTCGACGTGGATACGGTACGCTACCCCGACGGCTCGACCGGCGAGTTGGAGATGCTCCGCCACCCCGGCGCCGCCGCCGTGCTCCCGTTCGCCTCCGACCCCCGCGGAGCCGACCCCACGGTCCTGCTCATCCAGCAGTATCGGTACGCGACCGGCGGCGGCCTGCTCGAAATCCCCGCCGGCCGGCTCAACCCCGGCGAGGCGCCCGGCGCCTGCGCCCGGCGCGAGCTCCAGGAAGAGGTTGGTGTGACGGCGGGGCGGCTGGAGGGTCTTACGACCATCTGGACGACGCCCGGCTTCACCGACGAACGGATCCACCTGTTCTGGGCCACCGACCTGGCGGCCGGCGCGCACGCCCGTGAGCCCGATGAGTTCATCGAGGTGGTGGCGAAACCGCTGTCGGAGGTGCTTACGATGGTGCGCAGCGGCGCGATCTGCGACGGAAAGACGGTCGTAGCTATCCTCTATATGGCCGGATTCATCCTGGGGATCTAGACCAGATGTACACTTGCGGTGTCTCACCGGTGAGACGATATTGGCCGGCGACGCCGTGACGCGCACACGTAACACGTTGTAGGGAAATGATTTGGAGACTGGGCGTCGAGGGGCATGCTTCGTGCCATACCTAGACCAACGTGACCGGGAGGGTCTCGCCTAGCGTTCCTGTTTCCGTCTGAAACGTGGGAGTGACCATGCGGGCAGTCCTCAAGCGCACAATCCAAACCGTCGAGTCGCCGCGCGCGCTGCAGCGCGAGGCGCTGCACGAACTCGATGATGGCCATGTGGTGATGCGGCACCTGGAGGGCGATCCCCAGGCGTTCGGATCCCTGGTCGACCGCTACCAGACCCGCCTGCTGAACTTCGTGAACCGCACGATCGGCGACCGCGAGCGGGCCGAAGACCTGGTGCAGGAAGTGTTCATTCGGGTGTTCCGGCACCTGCATCGCTTCGATCAGACGAAGAAGTTCTCGACCTGGATCTACACGATCGCCTCGAATCTGGCCAAGAACGAGCTGCGCAACCGCAGCCGGAATCCCCTGGTCCTCTTCCAGACGATCAAGAAGAATTGGGATGCGGATCACCGACCGCTGCAGTTCGAGGACACGACGGCGCGTCCCGATGACCTCTACCGCAAGCGCTTCCTGAAGGATGCGGTGGATCGGTGCGTGCACGAGCTACCCGAGCACCACCGGGCGGTGTTCGTGCTCAGGGAACTCGAAGGCAAGAGCTATCAGGAAATCGCCGAGATCACCGGCTGCAACCTCGGCACCGTGAAGAGCCGCTTGAACCGGGCCCGGAACAGCTTCGCCCAGCTGATCGGCCCGATGCTGGAATAGTGCCTCCCAACCGCTCCCGGGGCCGGGGAACTCCCCGCGTCCCGGGCGGTACCATTCAGCCGCAATGATCTGCACGGAGTTCCTCGACCGCTACACGGAGTTCCGCGATGGGCTGATCACCGCCCCGCGGGAGCTGCGGCGTTTCCAACGTCATCTGGCGCAGTGTCCAGCGTGTCGCCGCTACGACGCGGCGCTGCATCGCGGCGTCGCCGCGCTCCAGGGCATGCAGACCATCGAGCCGTCCGCCGACTTCCGGCGACGGCTCGACGCTCGTCTGGCCCTGGAACGCATTCGCGATGCGGCGGTGCCCGCGCGCGCTGGGCTCGTGGCGGCGATGCTGGTGCTCGTCGCGCTGTCGTTGCTCGTGCTGGAGGTGGGTCGCCGCCCGCAGCTGGCGCAGGTCCCCGCGTTGCCGCCTGCGGCGTTCCCCAAGCCCGTCGCGAACCCCGGCTTGCCGTTCGTGTCGTTCCAGGATCCGCGCGCCAGCGTGGTGGACGGAAACCCGTACCCGTACGGGACGGCGCTGGTGCAGCCGGCGGTCACGCAAATCGAAGCCGCGTCCGCTGGCCGCTAGCCCCCCCCCGCGGTAACTTCCGCGGTGTATGGCGGCCCTCACCCTGGATACGCTCCTTCGCAGCCTCAAGAAGGGCGCGCCCGACCCGGTCTACCTCCTGCACGGTGACGAAGACGTCCTGAAGGACGAGGCCGTCCGGGCCTTGCTGGACGCCGCCGTGGACCCCGCCGCCCGCGATTTCAATCTCGACAGCCGCTTCGCCGCCGACCTGGACGCCGAGGCGTTCCACGCCCTCGTGAATACGCCGCCGATGCTGGCCGAACGGCGGGCGGTCGTGCTGCGGGGCGTGGACCAGCTCGGCAAGCGCAAGTCCAAGCTTCGGGACGAATTGATCCGCTATCTCGACGCGCCCAACCCGACGACGCTGCTGGTCCTCGTGGCCGGCGCCGGAGAGGACCCCGACGCGGACTTGGCGCGGCGGGCCACACCGGTCGCGCTCGCGGCCTTGGAGCCGGAGCGGGTGCACCGCTGGGTGAGCCACCACGCCGCGACGCTCGCCCTCACCCTCGCCCCGGACGCGGTGGAGCTTCTCCTGTCGGCGGTCGGAAACGACTTGAGCGCACTGACCCAGGAGCTCGCGAAGCTCGCGTCGCTGGCGGGCGCTCGTGCGGCGACGGCCGCGGACGTCACGGCGCTCGTGGGCGTGCGGCGGGGCGAGACCGTTCACGACCTGGTGGAGGCGGCGCTCGAGCGGCGTGCGGCTCGTGCGGCGCAGCTCGTCGAGCAGGTGCTCGAGCAGGCAGGGATGAGCGGGGTGAAAATCCTGACGCTCTTGGGTACGCACCTCGTGGGCACCGCGCTCGCCCGCGCCGAACGGGAACGCGGTACCGCACGTCTCGAGGACGCCCTGCTCCAACACTTGCTCGCGGTGCGACCGTACGGGCTGCGGAGGTACAAGGATGAAGCGGCGCGATGGGCGCGGTGGAGCGGCCTGTGGACGGGCCCAGAGCTTTCCCGCGCAGTCCGCGCCGCGCTCGCTGCCGACCGCGCGCTCAAGGCGACGACGGTCACCGATGATCGTGGCATCGTGACGCAGTTGGTGCTCGGGTTCGCCGCGGCGCGACGGGAGGCGGCGTGAAGCAGCGTGCGGTGGCGACAGCGGCTCTGCTAGCCGCCCTTGCGTCTAACCCTCTGACCGCGCAAACCGACCAGCGTCTCGTGGACGCCCTCAAGCTCGCCCAGAACGGCCAGGTGGACTCGGCGCGGGCCGTGGTGCGCCGACTGCTCGACACGCTGTCCCCCGCGGACTCCGCGTATCCCCAGGCATTGCTGGCAAGCGCGAAGATCGCTCCCGATGCGCTGACGGTCGCGACGAACCTGAACCGCATCGTCCTCGAGTACGGCGCGTCGCCGTGGGCGGACGACGCCCTGTTGCTCCTCACGCAGCTCTATTTCGCACAGCGCGACCCGTCGCAGACGATCCAGGCTGCCGAGCGGCTACGCCGCGATTATCCCGACTCGCCGCTCCGCTATCGGGTCGCGTTCCCCGCCGCGCGGGCCTACTTCGAGCTCAAGAACGAGGCGCGGGGCTGCGAGCTGATTCAGGAGGCGCTCGCGGGTGCCGGCGCGGCCGGCGAGGTGGAATTCACGAACCAGGTGACGTTCTACGCCGCACGCTGCACCGGTGCCACCACACCGCCGCCCGTCGCAGACAGTGCCGCCGCGGCCGCCCCCAAGACGTACGCCGTCCAGGTACTCGCGGTAAAGAGCGCCGCGCAGGTGGACGACATGCTCACCCGTCTCCGCGTGATGGGCTTCGACGCGCGCGTGGTGCGCGATACCAGCGGCTTCTTCAAGGTGCGGGTCGGCCGGTACGCGACGCGCGGGGAGGCGCAGCAGACGCAGCAACGGCTCCGCACGCGGCTCGGCGGCCAGCCGTTCGTCGTGGAGGAGCCGTGACCGAACGGGTGGCGGGTGGAGGTGGGGGTGGGGGGGCGGGCGCGGGCGGCGCGACCGACACGCCGCTCATGCAGCAGTACCGGGAGATCAAGGCCCGGCATCCCGACACCATTTTGTTCTTCCGGATGGGCGACTTCTACGAGATGTTCGAGGATGACGCCCGGGTTGGCGCGCGCGAGTTGGGGCTCACGCTCACGTCCCGCAACAATGGGGGAGCCGCCGAGGTGCCGCTGGCCGGCGTCCCCGTGAAGGCCGCCACCGAGTACCTGCGCCGGCTCGTCGCGAAGGGCCATCGCGTGGCGATTTGCGAGCAGGTCGAAGACCCGAAGCTCGCCAAGGGGCTGGTGCGGCGCGAGGTGGTAGAAACGATCACCCCCGGTACCGTGCTCACCGACGATTGGCTCGTCCAGAGCCGCAACAACTACCTCGTCGCGCTCGGGCCCCAGGGCTCCGCCGTGGGGATCGCCGCCCTGGACGTGACGACCGGAGAGCTGGTTCTCGAGGTGGTCGCGCCGGCGGACCTCGAGGCGGCGCTCGCCCGCTACGAGGCGCCGGAGATCCTGGTCCCCGCGGGCACGGCGCCGCCCCCCCTCGCCACGCCGCGGGCCACGGTCACGCAGCGCGAGGCGTGGGAGTTCGACCCCGAGTTGGCGCGGGAGGACCTGACGCGCACCTTCGGCCTTGCCTCGCTCGACGGACTCGGGATCGCGGCGGAGGACCGCCCTGCTGTCGGGGCCGCAGGCGCGCTGCTGCGCTACGCTCGCGAGCTCAAGCCGGGCGGCCTGCCTCATCTGTCGCGTCCCACGCTCGTGCGCCACGGCGATGTGCTTCCCCTCGACGAGATGACCCGCCGCAACCTGGAGCTCGTCGAGCCCCTGCGCGCCGGTGCCCAAGGCGCCACGCTCTTGGAGGTTCTCGACCGGACCCTCACGCCGATGGGCGGACGGCTGCTGCGGCGCTGGATGCTGGCGCCGCTCGTCGACCCCGCGGCGATCAACGCCCGTCTCGACGCCGTGGAGGTCCTGGTACGGGACGGCCGCGGTCGCGAGCGGCTGCGTGAAGCCCTGGACGGCGTGCGCGACCTCGAGCGGTTGGCGGGCCGCGCGGCGCTGGGACGCGCCACACCACGGGAGCTGGGCGCGCTGCGCGACTCGATTCTCCGGCTCCCGGACGCCGCCGCAGCCCTGGGCGGGCTGGAGGGGCGCGAGCGCGCCGCGCTGCTCGAGGCCGCCGCCGAACGCTGCGATCTGCTGACGGACGTGGCCGAGGGGCTGGCCCGGGCTCTGGTCGACCGGCCGCCTGCGCAGCTGGCCGACGGCGACGCGATCCGCCCGGGCTACGACCGCGAGCTCGACGAGCTAAAGGACGCGCGGGACGGCGGCAAGCGGTACATCGCGTCGCTCCAGGCGAGCGAGCGCGAGCGCACGGGCATCCCGTCGCTCAAGGTCGGGTTCAACAAGGTGTTTGGCTACTACATCGAAGTGACGCACGTCCATCGCGACCGCATTCCATCCGACTACGAGCGGCGTCAGACGCTCACGGGAGCCGAGCGCTACGTCACGCCGCAGCTCAAGGAGTACGAGGCGAAGGTGCTCGGCGCCGAGGAGCGGATCGCCGGCCGCGAGGCGGAGCTGGTGGACGCGCTGCGGCATCGCGTGGCGGCCGCGATCGCCCGGGTGCAGGCCACCGCGACGCTGCTCGCGCAGCTCGACGTGTGGGCGGGCCTCGCCGACGTGGCCGAACGCGAGCGCTACGTGCGGCCTGACGTGACCGGCGGCGTCGCGCTCCACCTCGAGGGGAGCCGCCATCCGGTCGTCGAGCGCATGATGCCGCGGGAGGCGTTCATCCCGAACGACGTGCTGCTCGACGAGGCGGGCCGGGTCATCCTCCTGACCGGGCCCAACATGGCCGGCAAGTCGACCCTGTTGCGGCAGGTCGGGTTGTGCGTGCTGCTCGCCCAGATGGGCGCCTACGTGCCGTGCCGGCGCGCGGCGGTGGGCGTCGTGGACCGGCTGTTCACACGCGTGGGCGCGTCGGACAACCTGGTGCGCGGTCAGTCCACGTTCATGGTGGAAATGAGCGAGACGAGCGCCATTCTGCACGGCGCCACCGCGCGCAGCCTGGTGCTGCTCGACGAGATCGGCCGCGGCACATCGACCTACGACGGCGTGGCGATCGCGTGGGCGGTCACCGAGTGCCTGCACAACACCGTCGGCTGCAAGACCATCTTCGCGACGCACTACCACGAGCTGACCCAGCTCACCGAAGAGCTGGCCCACGCCCGGAACTTCAACGTGGCGGTGCGGGAGGTGGGTGACGAGATTGTGTTCCTGCACCGGATGGAGCCGGGAGGCGCAGATCGCTCCTACGGCATCCACGTCGGGCGGCTGGCCGGCCTGCCCCCCTCGGTCGTGGCGCGGGCGTGGGAAGTGTTGAAGCTGCTAGAGGCGGGCCACCACGTGGCACACCAGAACCCGCCGCGGCTTCCCGATGCCGCGCAGCTCGCGCTGTTCGCTGGTGCAGCGCCGCATCCGCTGCTCACGGAGCTGGACCGGCTCGATCTCGACACCTTATCACCGATCGAGGCGCTCAACCGGCTGGCGGCCTGGAAGAAACGGCTGGAGGAAACCTAAGTGCGTAGATTCGCCGCGACGCTCGCGGCCGCGACGCTCGCCTGCGGTGGGTCGGCCCCGCCGCCCGACCCTCAGGGCGCGCAGGCTGCGCTGCCGCCCGAGTCCGAAGCGCCGGTGGCGCTGAACGCCGACGTGCCGATCGCATATCCGCCCGCTCTGTTCGAGCAGAACATCGAGGGCGACGTCGTACTGCGGTTGTTCGCGGACTCGACCGGCCGGCTGATCCCCGAGTCCACGCGGGTCGCGGAGTCGAGCGGCTACCCCGCGCTCGATTCCGCCGCGCTGGCCGGCTCGGCGAAACTGCGCTTCGCGCCCGCCAGGCGCCGCGGCATCGCCGTGGCGACGTCATTCCTCCAGCCGGTGGAATTCCACCACCCGGGGACGACGGGGGGGCCCGGGGGGCCGGGAGGGAGCGCCGCCGTCGCCGCCCCGACGACGGCCCCAGCGCCGAAACGGGCCGCTCCGACCCCCACCCCCCGGCCGGCCGCGCCGCGAGTGCAAGCCACGCCCCCCGTGGCCCGCCCCCGGCCCGACACGATCCGCCCTCCGACGGACACGACGCGCCACCCGGCCGACACGACGCGCTCTCGGGCGGATACCAGTGGCCCAGCACACTAAGCCGTACGCCGATGTCCTCGAGACGATCGGCTGGACGCCGCTGATCCGGCTCAACCGAGTGACGCGGGGTTTGCGCACGCCGGTCTACGCGAAGGCGGAATTCTTCAACCCCGGCGGCTCAGTGAAGGACCGGATCGGTGTCGCGATGATCGAGGCGGCGGAGCGGGAGGGCCGCCTGCAGCCCGGCGGGCTGATCGTCGAGGCGACCTCGGGCAACACCGGCGTGGGTCTCGCGATCGCGGCGGCGGTGAAGGGTTACCGCTGCATTTTCACGATGCCCGACAAGATGTCGCAGGAGAAGGCGCGTCTGCTGCGCGCGTTGGGCGCCGAAGTGATCATCACCCCGACTGCCGTCCCTCCAGACCACCCCGACAACTACATCGTGAAGGGCCGCGCCATCGCGGCGGCGCACGAGAACGCGATCTTCGCCGACCAGCATTACAACCCCGTCAACCCCGAGGTCCACTACCGGACCACGGGCCCCGAGATCTGGGAGCAGACCGCCGGCAAGGTCACGCATTTCGTGTGCGCGCCGGGAACGGGCGGCACGGTGAGCGGCGCCGGCCGGTACCTGAAGGAGCGGAACCCCAAGGTCCGCGTCGTAGCGGGCGATCCCGTGGGGTCGATCTATACCGAGTACGCCAAGACGCAGCACAAACCCGAGGGCCAGCCGTACAAGGTCGAGGGCATCGGCGGCGACAAGATTCCCACGTCGCTGCACTTCGATGTGATCGACGAGTGGATCTACGTGACCGACAAGGACGCCATGTTGATGGCGCGCCGGCTCGCGAAGGAGGAAGGGTTGTTCGTGGGAGGGTCGACCGGCGTCAACGTCGTCTCGGCCATCGACGTGGCGCGCCGGCTCGACGATCCGCACGCGCTCGTCGTCACGGTGCTGTGCGACACGGGGGAGCGTTATCTCTCCAAGATCTACAACGACGAGTGGCTGCGCGAGAACCAGATGCTCGACGACGAGCGGCCCACCGTGGCGCGCCTCGTGGCCGCCAAGGACCGCGGCGCCCCGGCGCTGATTCACGTCACCCCCGAGGCCTCGATCCGCCAGGCGCTCAATCTGATGAGCACCTACAACGTCTCGCAGCTGCCGGTCCTGGACGGCGGCGACGGCGTGGGCGCCGTCTCGGAGCAGGCCCTCATGGGCCGCGCGATCGAAGACCCCAAGGTGCTCGACCGTCCCGTGCGGGACGTGATGGATCCGCCGTTCCCCGTCGTGGACAGCCATTCGCCCCTGGATCGCCTCACGGCGTTGTTGTCGCGCGGGACGCCGGCGGCGCTCGTACGGCGCGACGGCGAAGTCATCGGGATCGTCACGCGGTACGACCTGCTGCACCAGCTTGCGGGCATCCGCTGATGCGCGTCACCGTCCTCACCGGCGGGGCCACCGCGGAGCGCGCCGTGGCCTTCGCCAGCGCCGCCCAGATCGTGACGGCGCTGCGCAGCCGTGACCACGACGTCCACGTCGTGGATACCTGCACGGGCCTGCTCGACGAAGCGGAGGAGGCGAAGCTGCTCGGCGGCGCCGTGGGGAGCGCACCGCCGTCCGTGGCAGAGCTCGACGAGCAGGAGCGCAAGATGCTCTCGGAGGGCTTGGCCGAGCTCGCGGTCGTGCGCGGCTCGGACGC
>JBGPOM010000008.1:0-15536 GCA_041488075.1 Gemmatimonadota bacterium | reverse complement strand
GCGAAGCATGGGGCCGCGCTCGAGCGGGTGGTGCGGCGCTCCGTCGAGATCAAGGCGGCGGTGGTGGCGGAGGACGAGCGGGAGGCGGGACGGCGGGCGATCCTGAACTTCGGGCACACGATCGGCCACGCAATCGAGGCGACGGCGAAGTACGAGGCGCTGCATGGGGAGGCGGTGGCGATCGGGATGGTGTACGAAGCGCGGCTGGCGGAGGCGCTGGGCGTGGCGGCAGCCGGCACGGCGGAGCGCATCACTCGGCTGCTGGAGCGTTTCCGGCTGCCGCTCGAGCGACCCGACGGCGCCAGCGCGAACGATCTGATCGCGGCGATGCGGGGGGACAAGAAAGTGCGCGCCGGGGAGATTCGGTTTGCGCTGCCCAAGGAAATCGGGACGATGCACGGGGATAAGAAGAGCGGGTGGACGGTGGGGGTGGCGGAGGAGCGGATCGCGAAAGTGCTGAGTTGAGAACAACTTGCTAACAATTCTTCCACCTCTCCACAGCGCTGCAACGTTGCGCCCATCGCGGCGACTTTCCACAGGTCATGTGGATAGTGGACAAACGGTGGAATCGCCACGCATCTAACAATTTGTGATGTGGAAAACTGCCGCCATTTGCACCCTTTGGCAGCAAATCCTATATTGGCGCGGTTGGTGGTCGGCCTAAATGGCGGCGGAGTGGTCGCCGTCTCCTAAAAAACGCGGCAAGTCATCCGGGAGCGCGCGCATGGCCAGGTCGAACGGCGGCAAGGCGAAGCCATTCTTTCGCACTACCCCCTCAGGCGCATTCGACCAGTATCTGCAAGACATCCAAAAACTCCCGCTGATCAAAGACCCCGCCGAGGAACGCCGGCTCGCACGCCGGGTGCAGCGCGGCGACGAAAAAGCCGCTGAACGCCTCGTCACCGCCAACCTCCGCTTCGTCATCTCCTACGTAAAGAAATACCAGGGTCACGGCCTCGATCTCTCCGAGTTGGTCGCCATCGGCAACGAGGGCCTCCTCAAGGCTGTTAAGAAGTTCGATCCCGATCAGGGGGTGAAGTTCATCTCGTACGCCGTGTGGTGGGTCCGCCAAGCCGTCCTGAAGGCGTTGGCCGAGCAGACGCGCAGCGTCCGCATCCCGCTGAATCAGAACTCCCAGCTGATCCGGATGAGCCGCACGGAGACGTACCTGTCGCAGGAGCTCGGCCGGGAGCCGACGGACAAGGAGATCGCGCAGGCGCTCGAGGATACCGTCGAGAACGTTCGCACGGCGCGTCGCATGACGGCCGCCGAGCTGTCACTCGACGCCCCGGTGGATCGCTCCGACAAGGACGCGGCCACGCTGGGCGAACGTTTCGCCGGCCAGGAAGGCGGCGAGATCGAAGAGCGGACCGACGGCAAGCTGATGCGCGAGTTCATCGACCGCATCTTCCAGAAGTACCTGACGCCGCGCGAGCGCAAGATCCTCTACCTCTACTACGGACTCGAGGAGGGCAGCGAGGCGATGACGCTCGAGAAGATCGGGGCGCTGATGGGCGTCACCCGCGAGAGAATCAGACAGATCAGGGAACGGGCATTCGAGAAGCTGAGAGAATCGCCCGATGGTAAGGCACTCAAAGGCTTTTGGAGAGCTGCCTAGGATAGGCAAAGGCTAGGCGCACAGACGCGCCGCGGTGAACAGATAACGGGGTCAGGACGAGCTTGTCCTGATCCCGTTTTCGCTGTTTACCACGGCGCGTCTGCGCGCCTAGCTTTTGCCTGTCCTGATATACTATTACCCATGCTCCGGGACCTCCCCATTTTTCCGCTACCGCTCGTCCTATTTCCCGGAGCAACCCAGCCGCTGCATATCTTCGAGCCGCGCTATCGCCGGCTGCTGTCCGACTGCTTGGACAGCGACCGTCGCTTCGGTATCACGTACGCTGCTCCCGACCAGAAGTCCGATCCAGCCCCGGGTGACGTCGGCTGCATCGCGCACATTCTGACCACCCAGGCCCTTCCCGACGGGCGCTCCGATACCCTGACGACCGGCGAGCAGCGTTTCGTGCTGCTCGAGTGGCTGCCGACCGACCACCCCTACCGCGTGGCGCGCGTGGAACCGTTCACGGACGAAGTCTCCGAGCCCGGCGAATCCGAGGGGCTCGCGACCAGCGTGCGGCGCGACTTCCTGCGTGTGATGGAGGCGCTGGAACAAGATCCACCCGAGCTTCCTGTGGACCCGGAAGCGCTGTCGTTCCGCGTCGCCTCTTCGCTCGAGCTCGAGCCGGCGGGGAAGCTCGCACTGCTCGGCATCCGCAGCACCACCGTCCGCCTGCGCCGGCTCGCGGCCCTGCTGCAGCCGCTCGCGGTCGACGCCGAGCGCCGTGCCGAGGTGCGCCACCGGGCCAAGAGCAACGGGAAGGGCGGCGCCCACCCGCACATCGAGAAGGTACCGTGAACCGTCCGACACTGACGGCCGATTTGGCCGCGATTGTCGGGGCACGGCACGTGCGCGCGGCGCCCGCCGAGCGCGCCACCTACGCGATGGACGGGCTACCGACCCACCGGCGCGTCCCGGACGTCGTGGTGCTGCCCGGGACGCGGGAAGAGCTGATCGCCGTCGTGCGCCTGCTCGCCGCGCTCGGGCTCCCCTTCGTCCCCCGCGGCGCGGGGACGGGCCTGTCGGGTGGGGCGCTCGCGGGGGACGGCGCCGTCCTGCTCGTGCTCACGCGCCTGAGTCGCATCCTCAAGATCGACCCCGCCAACCGATTGGCACTCGTGGAGCCCGGGGTGGTGAATGCCAGGCTGTCGGCCGCCACTCGGCCCCACGGCCTCCACTACGCCCCGGACCCGTCGAGCCAGAGCGCCTGCACCATCGGGGGCAACGTCGCCGAGAATGCCGGCGGGCCCCACTGCCTCAAGTACGGCGTCACGGCGAACCACATCCTGGCGCTCGAAGTGGTGCTTGCGAGCGGCGAGACCGTCGAGCTGGGGAGCCCTGGGGGCGAGCCGTGGGGGCCTGACCTCGTGGGATTGTTCGTCGGCTCCGAAGGGAATTTCGGCGTCGCCACCCGCATCAGCGTGCGGCTCACACCCTTGCCCCGCGCGGTGCGAACCCTGCTCGCCGACTTCATGGCGCTGCGCGCGGCGGGGGAGGGCGTGTCGGCGATCATCGCCGCGGGGATCGTCCCGGCGGCGCTGGAAATGATGGACCAATCGTGCATCCGGGCCGTCGAGGACTCGGTTTACGCCGCCGGCTACCCGCGCGATGCCGCCGCCGTCCTGCTGGTCGAGCTGGACGGCCGCCACGACGCCGCGGTGGCGGACGAGGCCGACGCCGTCGCGGCGATCCTCAAGCGCGCCGGCGCCCGAGTCGTTCACACCGCTGCGGATGAATCCGAACGAGAGCGTCTGTGGCAGGGCCGCAAGAAG
This sequence comes from Gemmatimonadota bacterium, assembly GCA_041488075.1. Lineage (GTDB taxonomy): Bacteria > Gemmatimonadota > Gemmatimonadetes > Gemmatimonadales > GWC2-71-9 > 20CM-2-65-7. The sequence goes on along the minus strand of JBGPOM010000008.1, from coordinate 12,146 downwards.
GCGTTCGGCGCGATGGGCCGGCTGTCGCGCGACCTCGTGGTGCAGGACGCCGTCGTCCCTCGCACCGCGCTCCCCGATGTGCTCGAGGCGATCGCCGGCATCGCCGAGCGGTACGGGCTCGTCGTCAGCAACGTCTTCCATGCGGGGGACGGCAACCTCCACCCTAACATTTCCTACGACGCGACTGATGAGGCGATGCGCGCCCGCGTCGAGGAGGCGAGCGGCGCGATCATGGCCGTCTGCATCGCGGCGGGCGGCACCATCACCGGCGAGCACGGCGTCGGGCTCGACAAGCTGCGCTACATGCCCCTCATCTTCGACGCCGAATCCCTCGGCGCGATGCTCGCCGTGCGCCGGGTGTTCGACCCCGAAGAACGGGTCAACCCCGGAAAGGTGGTCCCCGTCCACGCGTGTCGGGAGTGGGCGTCGGTGCACAGTCGGAGCCGGACTGACCCCGGGCGCAAGCCCGGGGTGGGACCACAACTCGACCCTGGGGGTTTGGGTGGCCCTGGGGGTTTGGGTGGCCCTGGAGGTTTGGGTAATCCCCGGGCGGCGGCCCGGGGTCAGTTGGTGCTCCCGTGACCATCCTCGAGAGAGTGACCGCCCTGCTCGGCGAAGGCGCCGTCCTCGAGGCCGGCACCGACCGGGTCCCCCGCATCGCCCCCGGGTCCCCCGACGCCGTCGCCCTGCTGCTCGGGACAGCGCATCAGGAGGGATGGCGCGTGCGCACCGAAGGCGCGGGCACGTGGCTCCCGAGCGACGCCCCCGCCGACCTCGCGCTCACCACGCGGCGGCTCGACCGCGTCCCCGCCGTCGAGCCCCAGGACCTGACCGCCACCGCCGAAGCGGGAATCGGGCTCGATCAGCTGCGCCAGCAGCTCGCCGACCGCGGCGCCTGGCTCGCAATCGATCCGCCGGGGCTCGGCGGCCGCACGCTGGGCTCGGTCGTCGCTACCGCCACCGCCGGGCCGCTGCGCCAAGGCTTCGGCCCCGTGAAGGACCACCTCCTGGGCGTCACGTTCGTGACCGGCGACGGGCGGATGGTGCAGAGCGGCGGCCGCGTGATGAAGAACGTCGCCGGATACGACCTCACGCGGCTGCAGGCGGGTGGGTTCGGCGCGTTCGGCGTGATCGTCCTGGTGCACCTGCGCCTGCGGGCGCTGCCCCGCGCCGACGTGACGCACGTGCTCGAGGGCTCGCGCGATGAGTTGACCCAGCTGGCCGAAGACATCGCCGCGGCGGGGCTCACGCCCGCGGCATTGGAGCTCGTCTCCCCGGCCCTCGCGCGCCGGGACCGGTGGGTGCTGGCAGTGCGGCTCCTGGGCTCGCCGACCCTCGTCGCCGCCGATGAGACGGGGCTCGGGGCCGCCACGGGCGGGGGAGGCCGGTTCACGGCGCTCCGCTCCGAAGAGGCCCACGGCTTCTGGATGCGACTGGCGGAGGGCTTGGCGGTGCGCCCCGTGACGTTTCGGATCGGCGGCGTCCCGGCGGCGAGCGACGAGCTGCTGGACCTGCTCCAGCATCAGGTTGGAGACGAGTGGATCTCCGCCTCGCCCGCGGCCGGCGCCATCCGGTGGAGTGGCGACGCGACCGTCGATCGGCTGCAGCGGCTGCGCCGCACCTTGGCGGCCCTCGAGGTACCGCTGACGCTCGAGCGCGCTCCCTGGGCAGTGCGCCACGCCGTGGGCCATTTCGGCGCCTACCGCGAGGGCGCCGGCCCGCTCGTGGCGGGGCTACGCCGCACGTTCGACCCCAGCGGCGCGCTGGTCGTCGCGACCGACGGCGAATGACACCGGGGGGCGCTGGGGAGGGGCGGGGCGGGTTCGCCGGCCTGGACGCCTGCGTCCACTGCGGCTTCTGCCTCCAGGCCTGTCCCACCTTCCTCGCCACCGGAGACGAAGCCGACTCCCCGCGCGGTCGCATCGAGTTGATGCGCGCGCTCGAGCGTGACGACGCCCTGGCGACCGACGCCGCGCTCGCCTTCCACTTGGACCGCTGTCTCGGCTGCCGTGCCTGCGAGCCGGTATGCCCGTCGGGGGTGCGCTACGGCCTGGGGCTCGAGACCGCTCGCGAACGCCTCACCGAGACGAGGGGCGTCCCCTGGCTCGCGCGGGCGGCGCTGTGGGCGCTGACGACGCCGGGAGTGTCGGAGGGGGTGTACAGGTTCGCCCGCCTGCTTCGAGCAACGGGGCTCCCCGGCGGGCTGGCGGGATGGGGGCGGCTGCGGTTCGCCATGGGAATGCTGGCGGCGACGAAGCCGGAACGATGGAAAGATGGAAAGATGGAAAGAAAGGCAGCCTCACGTTCCAACGTTCCATCTTTCCATCGTTCTGTATCGCTCTTTCGCGGCTGCGTCATGCAAGGCCTGTTCCGGCACGTTCATGATGCGACGATCCGAACGTTGCAGGTCAACGGATACGAGGTGCGGGAGGTAGCCGGGCAAGTCTGCTGCGGCGCGCTGCACGCGCACGCCGGGCTGGGCGAGGCGGCCCGGGCGCTCGCGCGCGTGAACATCGCGGCGTTCGGGGACGGTGGCGAGCCGATCGTCGTCAACAGCGCGGGATGCGGAGCGTTGCTGAAGGAATACGGGCACCTGACCGGTGACGGCGAGAAGTTCGCGGCGCGGGTGCGCGACGTCACCGAGCTGCTCGCCGCGAACGGGGGGCCAGTCGCCGGCGGACCACTCGACCTGCACGTGGCCTACGATCCGCCATGCCACCTGCTGCACGCGCAGCGCATCGCCGATCCGCCCGAGCGGCTGTTCGCCGCCATCCCGCTGCTCCGGCTCGTCACCGTCCCCGGCGCCGCCGACTGCTGCGGCAGCGCGGGCCTGTTCACGCTGCTCGAGCCCGAGATGTCGCGCGCCGTGCTCCAGCCCAAGCTCGAGCGGTTGCGCGCGGCGGCACCCCAGGTGGTCGCCACGGGCAACCCGGGATGCGTGATGCAGCTCGGCGCGGGGCTGGCCGCGTGGGGCAGCCGCGCCCCGGTGCGCCATCCCGTCGAGCTGCTCGACGCGTCCTATCGCGCCGCGGGGTGGTACGCGTGAGCACCCGCCGCCTGCCCGCGACCGACGGAGTGGAGCTGGCCCTGCACCGGCTCCGCGCCTACCGCGACGGGCGCCCCGCGGTGCTGCTGGTGCACGGCGCCTTCACGAACCACCGGGTGTGGCTGCACGGCGCGGGGGGGGGGCTCGCGCACTTCCTCGGGGCCCAGGGATTCGACGTGTGGCTCGCCGACCTGCGCCACCACGGCGAGAGCGCGCGTGAGCCCAGTCCCCTCGCCTGGACCTTCGAGGATTGGGCGCTGCGCGACGCGCCGGCGTTCGTCGCGCGCGTGCACGAGGAGACCGACGGCGCCCCGCTCGCGTGGGTGGGCCACTCGGCCGGAGGCGCAGCGGGGCTCTGCTGGCTGACGCGCGTCGGCGCCGCGGCGCCGCTCGGCGCGATCGTCACGCTCGGCACACCCGGTCCCCGCCGCATGGGACCGGTGCGCTGGTCCCTCGCCGCCGCGACGATCGGCCTGTCGCGCTTGTTGGGCCGCTTCCCCGCCCGCGCCTTCGGCTTCGGGTCCGAAGATGAGGCGGCCGGCATCCTCGCCGAGTGGATGCGGTGGAACGTGCGCGGCGGCTGGGTCGGCACGGATGGGGTCGATTACTTCGCCGCGCTGACCGCCGTCCGCACGCCGTACCTCGCGGTGGCCGGCGGCGCCGACCGCGTGTTCGCGCCCGCCGCCGCCTGCCGTCAGGTGGTCGAGCGGGTGGGCGCCGAGCGAAAGGCCCTCGCCGTCGAACCGGGGTTGTCGCACCGCGGCCTCCTGCTCGCCCCGCAGGCCCGCGAGGCGTGCTGGCCGGCCATGGCGGCATGGCTCAAGGAGACGCTCGCGTGAGCGAGACGTTCCCCGGCGCCCCCGCGCCGATCGTCACGCGCCTGAACCCCGGCGACGTGCCGGCCGAGGTCGTGCGTCGGCTGCGCACCGGCGCGGTCGTCGCCCCCGCCGACGTCGCGACCCTCGACCTCGCGGGCCCGGGGGCGGTCGCCTGCTTCCAGGGTCTGCTCACGAACGACATCGAGAAGCCCGGCGACGGGGCGTTCGTGTACGGCGCGCTGCTCACGCCGAAAGGGATGATCGTCGTGGACGGCTGGGCGGCGCGGCTGGGCGCACGGGTGCGTTTCACCGTCCCCACCGAGGGGCGCGCGCGCGCCGCGACGATTTTCCAGCGCGCGGTGCCCCCACGCCTCGCGCGCACCGTGGACCGGAGCGTCGATACCGCCGTGCTGCGCGTCGTCGGCCCGCACGCCGTCGCCGTCATCGGCGCGGCGGGGCTGCCCACGCCGCCGCACGCCGGCCAGGCCGTCGAGGCGAGGCTCGAGGACATCGCGCTCGAGGTCGCCCGCGCGAGCGAGCAGGCACCGTTCGCGCTCCAGCTCACCGTGGCCGTCGAGCAGCAGGCGGCGGTGGTCGACCGCCTGGTCCGGGCCGGCGCCGGCGCGGCGGACGGCGCCGCGCTCGAGCTGGCCCGGATCCTCGCCGGGTGGCCACGCCTCGCCTCCGAGGTGGACGAGAAGACGATTCCCCAGGAAGTGGGCTACGATGCGATCGGCGGGGTGTCATATACGAAAGGCTGCTACACGGGACAGGAAACGGTGAGCCGCCTGCACTTCCGCGGGCACGCGAACCGTCAGCTGCGCGGCCTGCTGTTCGAGCTCGACTCGCCCGCGCCTCCCGCGGAAGGGTGGAGCGCAGTGACCGAGGACGAGCGGGACGTCGGCCGCGTGACCAGCATCGCCTGGGTCGCGGGCGCGGGCCGGTGGATCGCGCTCGCCGTCATCCGGCGCGAAGTGCCCGACGATGCCGTCGTCCGCGCCGCCGGCCGCGAAGCGCGGGTCGTCACCCTCCCCTTCGACCTCCCGACCGTCGGGCCGGCGTGACGGTCCTCGTCACCGGCGGCCGCGGCCTCGTGGGCAGTCACGTCATCGAGGCGCTGCACGCGGCGGGGGAGCAGGTCCGGGCCTTCGTGGGTGACGTGACCGATCCCGCCACCTGGCGGCGCGCCGCGGCCGGGGAGAGGGGGGAGGTGCGCGGCATCGTGCACGCCGCGGCGCTCGTCGCCCCTCGCGCAACCTTCGCCGAGTTCGAGCGCGTCAACGTCGGCGGGACGCGCCTCGCCGTGGAGACGGCCCGCGCCACCGGAGCCCGCCTCGTGCACGTGTCGTCGGCGGCCGTGTACGGCCGCGCGGCGGCGTACGCCGCGGGGAGCGACGCGGTGGCGGTGACCGAGGACTTCCCCTTCGCCCCGATTCCCGAGTACGACTTCTACGCGCGCACGAAGCGAATGGCGGAAGAGCTGGTGCGGGACGAGGCGGCACGCGGCGGGCTGTCCGCCGCCGCGATCCGGCCCAACGTGATCTACGGGGAGCGCGACCGGCTATTCACCCCGCGCGTCATGGCCGTGGTGCGGCGCGGATTCGCCCCGCAGATCGGCCCCGGGACGAATCACCTATCGTGCGTGTACGCGGGGAATGTCGCGGCGGCGATCATCGCCGCGCTCGACCGGCCGCTCGCCGGCTTCCGCGCCTACAACGTGACGCGCGACGCCGCTCCCGAGCTCACGCAACGCGAGTTCTTCACGGCCTTCGCGGAGGCGCAGAAGGTGCGCCTGCGTTTCGTCCCCGTCCCGGTGCCGATCGCCCGGCTTGGGGCGCAGCTTTGGACGCGATGGCTGAGACTGCGCGACCCGCGACGGTACGCCGGGCTGGGTAGCGCGGCGGTGGACTTTCTCGTGGGGGAGAACCCGTACGCGGTGGCGCGCGCCCAACAGGAGCTGGGATGGATCGCGCGGTTCGACGCGCGCACCGCGATCCGGCGCGCGGTGGCCGGCTTCTAGGGCTGGTGCTTCGTGGTGTCCATCATCTTCATCGAGTCGGACATTTGGTGCATCGAGTCGGACATCATCTTCATCGAATCGGCCATCGCCATGCTGTCGGCGACCGACATCCGGCTCTGATCGGTCTTCTTACAAGCAGCCGTACCCATGGCGACGAGCGCCAGGGCGAATACGAGACGCTTCATGCTCACTCCTGTTGAGAGTCTTGGGGGCCCCGGAAGCGTGCGGAACCTACCAAGCCGTACACACACGTCAAGGCCGGATATCTTTCAGGGCGATCATGTCCCCCTTCGACCGCCGCAGCTTCCTCGCGTGGCTCGCTTCCCTGCCGCTGTGGCGCGGCACCGGTACGCGCCCTTCTCCCCTTCCTCCCGCCGTCGAGGTCCGCCCCACGGCGCTGTATCAGCAGCCCGACGGCCGCAAGAATCTCGTGCGCATCACCGTCGCCGGCCTCAGTGCACCGGCCGCGCGCGCGCGCGTCACCGACCGGCGCGGCGCCCTCGTCGGCACCGCGGGCCTCCTCCCGCTCGGCGCCGGGCTGACGCTCAGCGGCGAGGTCTGGGTCCCGCTCTCCGAACCCGCCGACTTCCAGGTGGACGTCGACGTCGGACGCGACCGCGCGGCCCGCCAGCGCGTGCGACTCACGCCGCCGAAGCGCTGGACGCTGTACTGGCTGTCGTCGATTCACACTGACGTCGGCTACACCGATGTCCAGGAAAACGCCCTGGAGGTGCATCGCCAGAACCTCGATGCCGCTCTCGCCCGGCTCCCCGCCCATCCCGACTACCGGTTTACGGCGGAGTGCGCGCTGCAGGTGCTCTCGTACCTGGAGAATCGCTCCCCCGCTGCCTGCGATGCGCTGGTGCAGGCGATTCAGGGGGGTAGGATCGGTTTCGACGTGCTGTTCGCGAACATGCTGACCGGCCTCCTCGACCACGAGACGCTCGCGCGCGTGGTCTGGCCGGCGGGCAGGCTCGCACGCGAGCGCGGGCTCACCTACGCCGCCGGGCAGATCACCGACGTCCCCGGCCAGACCCGCACCTTCCCGATGATGCTCGCGGCGAGCGGCGTCAAATACCTCGCGAGCGGCGTCAACCCCGAACGGGCCGTCCCGCTGCTCCCGCCACCCGCCGGCTCGACTCCGTATCCCCAGGTCTACTACTGGGAGGGACCCGACGGTAGCCGGGTGCTCCACTGGCGCAACCATCACTATGGCGACGCGACGCGCTACGGCTTCGACGTCGGCCCCGAGGAGATGGGGCGGCGTCTGTCCGACTGGCTGCTCGGGCACCCGGTATTCCTGTCGCGCGATTGGCCCTACGACATGGCGCTGCTCTACGGGGCCGACTGGCAGGACAACGCCCGTATGAAGGAGCAGCTCGTCACGAACATGGAGGAGTTCAACCGCCGCTACGCCTTCCCCCGCATCGTGCCGGGCCGGGCGGAAGACTTCTTCCGCGAGCTGGAGCGCCGCCACGGGCCGCGCATCCCGGTACAGCGCGGAGACACGGGGCTCTATTGGGAGGACGGCGCGGCGTCCACCGCGGCCGAGCTGGCGGCGTTCCGGTCGGCACAGCTCGCGGCGCGCGCGACCGAGCTCGTGGCGCTGTGGGACGATCGCGTCGAGCCGCGCGACGACGAGACCGCCCTCCGCCTGCGGCGCCGGGCCGAGGAGCGGCGCGCGATGTGGCGCGACCTGCTGCTCTTCGGGGAGCACACCTGGGGCGCCGACGTCAGTGTCTCCGCCCCGGATGCGCGGCAAACCGTCGCGCAGTGGGCCTACAAGCGGCGCTTCGTGGAGAGCGGCGCGGCCGCCGCGCGCCAGATCCTGGCCGACGGGCTGCTGCGCCTCGGCGGGGCCACCAACGCGGGGCGCGGCCGCCTCGTCTTCAACGCCGCCAACTGGGAACGCACCGACGTCGTGCGGGTGCCCGGGGGCGCGGGAACCGCCCTTGCCTCGGGCGGCCAGGAGCTGCCCGCCGTGGATCTGGACGGCGGCGACGCCCTCGTCCTCGTGCGCGACGTGCCGCCGCTCGGGTACCTGGCGCTTACCGCGACGGACCGTGCGGCTCGCCCTCCCCTGGCCGACGGCGAGGCGCTCGACGCTCGGGCCGGCGGGTTCGCCGTGGCGCTCGACGCCGCCACCGGCGCCATCGGCTCGCTCACCGGTCCCGACGGCAAGGAGCGCGTGAAGCCGTCCCCGTGGTCGGGCTTGAACCAGCTCGTCTACGTCACGGGCGGCGAGCGCAGCGCGCTCTGGACCACGGGCGACCGCGACGACCTGACGAATCCGCCGCAGCTCACGGTGACCCAGGCCCGGCTCGTGCGCGCCCGGCGCGAACGGCTGCCGGGGATCGGCGCGCGCCTCGTCGCCGAGCGCGCGATCGATAGCCTTCCGGGGTTTCCGTCCATCGTATCGACCGTCACCCTGTACGACGATCTGCCCTGGGTGGACATCGAGAACCGACTCGTGAAGCAGCCGACACTTGCGAAGGAAGCGCTGTACGTGGCGTTCCCCTTCGCGTTCACCAGTCCCACCGTGGAAGTCGAGGTGCCCCTCGGCCGCATGACGGTGGAGCACGACCACCAGCCCGGGAGCGGCCGCGACTGGTACTGTCACGCGCACTGGGTATGGCTGCACGAGGGGGAGGGGGGGGTGTTGTGGAGCGGTCCCGACACGCCGCTCTTCACGTTGAACGACATCTGTCGCGGCGCGTGGCGGCGGACGATCGTCCCCGACGGGACGCTGTTCGCCTACGCCATGAACAACTACTGGCACACCAACTACGCCGCGCGGCAGGGAGGGCCGGCGACGTTCCGGTTCCGGCTCTCGCTGCTCGACCCGGGCGACGCGGCCGAGCCGGTGCGTCGCGGATGGGCGGCGTGCGACCCGCTCTACATGAGCCCGCCCTGCGACACGCGCGTGCCGGGGCCGCTCATCAGCAAGGACCGCGCGTTGTTTTTCGCGGACAAGGGCATGCTCGTCGTGGGCGCGAAGCCGGCCGACGACGGCGAGGGAGCGATCGTGAAACTGCTCGACGTCGCCGGGCAGGCCCGATCGGCCGGCGTGTGGCCGGCCGCGTACGCCTTCCGGCAGGCGCGCCGCACCAATCTCGTCGAGATGAACGGCGACGCGGTGGTGGTGACGGGAGACGGCAAGGCGACCGTCGATCTGCCCGCCTGGGGCGTCGCGGCGGTCCGGCTGTTCACGCCCGCGGCGTAGGCGTCGGGCGTCCTACCAATTGACGGCGAAGTCCACCCACGGCGCGAAGGGGAAACCGTTCGTGTCCGACCCCAGCGGGTAGACGAAGCCGAAATCCACCGCGATCCGGTCACCGAACCACCGTACGCCGAAAATCGCGGGCACTTCCGGCGTTTCGGGGAACTTCCAGAACTCGGCGAGGAGCTTCGTGCGGGATCCGATGCGGGTTTCCCCGCCGAGCATGAACATCGGCTCGGACGTGATGTCGTGGGCCGAGAACGGATACCCCCCCATGAACGTCACCGCGTGATCCTCGGTCCCGAGCGTGGCCACGCCGTAGCCGCTGCCGAGCGACGCGCCCGATTCACCGGGGACCGTCGCCCAGAAGCCGCCGACCGCAAGCGCGAACTCCGGGCTCCGCACCACACCCACCTTCGCCGCGCCGTACACGAGCTGATTGCTGAGGCCCGGGATGAGGGAAACGCCGCCGGAGATCATCACGCGCTCGTGCAGCCCGTAGCCCACGACCGGGAAAAACAGGTAGTAGTCCGCGAAGTAGCCGGTGCCCTGCGCGAGCGTTCGCGCGGTCGGACCGAAGAACAGCCGGGTCGCGTTCGGATCAGCGGGCTGGAAACCGCGCGCGGTGGCTTGTCCCGGTAGGGCACGCCACGACGCGACGGACCGGCGGGGCAGCACCACACGCGCCGCCGCCCGCGTGAGCAAGGTGAGCGACGTGTCGTCCGCCGCCACCACGCGGCCGACGAAATCCGAGCCGTCCGTGAGACGGAGCGCGACGATCGCGGTCGAGTCGACTGGGGGCGTGGCGGGCCGTTGCGCCCGGGCGGGCACCGCGGCGCCGCACGCGAGGAGCAGCACCACGAGTGGGCGCATCGCCTTCTCCCCTGCGGAGGACGCGGGAGACGCTGGGCGTCCGGCCAACCCCTGTCAAGACGGCCTCCGGCTGATTAACGTCGAGCCATGACCGGTGCGACAACGCTGGGTGAGCTGAAACAGACCGAATGGGCGAGTCCCGCCCGCCGCCGCCGCACGGTGAAGGACGAGCTGCGGGAGAACCTGATCTGCCTGCTCGAGAACGGCACGGCCCTGTTCCCCGGCATCGTGGGGTATGAGGACACCGTCATCCCGCAGCTCGTCAACGCGCTGCTCGCCCGCCACAACTTCATCCTGCTGGGCCTGCGCGGCCAGGCGAAGAGCCGCATCCTGCGCCAGCTCGTGACCCTGCTCGACGAGGAGATTCCGATCCTGGCGGGCAGCGAGGTGAACGACGACCCCTTCCGGCCGATCTCGAAGTACGGGCGCGAGCTCATCGCCGAGCGGGGCGACGACGCGCCGGTCGCCTGGCTGCCGCGCGACTCCCGCTTCGTCGAGAAGCTCGCGACGCCCGACGTGACGATCGCCGACATCATCGGCGACGTGGACCCGATCAAGGCGGCGCGCGGCGGGCACCTGCTCTCCGACGAGCTGACGATGCACTTCGGGCTCTTGCCGCGGGCGAACCGGGGGATCTTCGCCGTCAACGAGCTGCCCGACCTCGCCGGCAAGATCCAGGTGGGGCTGTTCAACATCATGCAGGAGGGGGACGTCCAGATCAAAGGCTACCCCGTCCGGCTGAACCTCGACGTGGCGCTCGTGTTCACCGCGAACCCCGAGGATTACACCGCGCGCGGCAAGATCATCACGCCGCTCAAGGACCGGATCGGCTCGGAGATCGTGACGCATTACCCGCTCTCCGTGGAGCTGGGCGCGGCGATCACCCGGCAGGAGGCCTGGGTGGAGCGCGACGGCCGGCCGATCCGCGTCCCCGATTTCATCGAAGAGCTGATCGAGCGAATCGCGTTCGAGGCGCGGGAGGACAAGCGGGTGGACCGGCGCAGCGGCGTGTCGCAACGGTTGCCGATCAGCGTGCTGGAAAGCGTGGTCTCGAACGCGGAGCGTCGCACGATCGCCACGAAGGAGCGGGCCGTGGTGCCGCGCGTGTCGGACGTGTACGCCGCCCTGCCGGCCATCACCGGCAAGCTCGAGCTCGAGTACGAGGGAGAACTCCAGGGGGCGGAGACGATCGCCAAGGACCTGATCCGCCGCGCCGCCGGTGCGACGTTCGAGGCCCGCGTCGGCGGGGCCAACGTGGACGACATCGTCCACTGGTTCGACGAGGGCGGCGCGCTCAAGATCACCCCCGACGAGCGGTCGGAGGCGCTGCTCAAGGGCTTCAGCGTCGTGCCCGGGCTGCTCGACCTCGTGGACCAGGTGGGGCTCGCCGGCAAGAAGGATCCAGCCGCGGTGGTGTCGGCCTGCGAGCTGGTGCTCGAGGGTCTCGTGGCCGAGAAGCGCATTGCGCGCAGCGAAGATCTCGGCTACGTGCGCGCCCGCCCCGACCCCAAGGCGCCGCCCAAAGGGCCGAATCTCTTCACGTAACCCCTCTCATCTCCAGGAGTCCTCATGGGCCAGATGCTCTTCGGTCTCGTGCTCCTCGCCGTGGCTTTCTTCCTGCGTCTCGGAGCGTCGGCCGTCCGGACCGAGGGCTCCCGCCCCGTGGGCGGAGTGCTGCGCCTAGCGAGCCTCGGCGCCCTCGTCGCCGGCGTCCTGCTCGTGCTCGCCTCGACGGCCGTCGTGATCAACGCGGGGGAGGTCGGGGTCCAGCACGCCTTCGGCTCGGTGAGCCCCAACCCGCTGCTGCCCGGCATTCGGATGGTGCCCCCCTGGTCCTCCATCGAGCGCTATTCGACGCGTGAGGAGCAGTACCCGTTCACCGGCGACCAGGTCGAAGAGATCGCCGCGCTGTCGAGCGAGCAGATGGGGATGACCGTGGACGTCGGGCTGCGCTGGCAGATCGATCCCCAGCAGGCCACGCGCATCTACACCGAGATCGGCGACGAGAACCAGATCCACAGCGCCGTGCGCAACGCCCTCCGCAAGGGCGTGCGCGATGGGATGGTGCAGTACTCCATCAACGACATCTCGAAGCGCACCCAGATCGCCACCACCATGGAGGCGCTGGTCGACTCGGCGCTGATGACCCAGCCACGCGTGGGCGGCCCG
>JBGPOM010000007.1:0-15709 GCA_041488075.1 Gemmatimonadota bacterium | reverse complement strand
GAAAGCATACAAGTACGCGAAGGTTGCTGAGAACGTCTGGGAGGCCCTGGCGAGTTTTTTCAAGAGCAATGACGAGCTCGTCGGCAACGCCGTGCAGGACGTGATCGTCGGGCAGTTCTACCCGGGGTTCAACTGGTTCGTGAAGGGCGAAAACACGATCACGAACGGCTGGATCAACCTGGTGATGTACTGACATCTGCGGAGGGCAGATGCGATCGCTCGTGGTTGTCGGGCTCCTGGTGACGCTTCCGGGCGCCGTGGTCTTGGGACAATGGCACGTGGGCCTGGAGGTCGGGTCGACGCGCTACGGCGGGTCGGCGCGCGACACGTCGAATGGGACCGGACCGCCCACGTTGCGTCCCGGCGCCGCCCCGGTGATCGGATTGTGGGTGACGCGGACGATGGGGCGCCTCGGTGCGGCGCTGCGCGTGTCGTTCGCCAAACCGGGCCTCGCCGCCGACGGCAATGACCTGACCGTCGTCGACAAGAGCAGCGGAGAGTTGATTGACGTGGCCATGCTGGTGGCCGTCCGGGTGGGAGGGATCGGGCCGAGCGGAGCGATCCGAGCGGAACTGGGGCCCGCCCTCCACCTGTGGAAGTTCGGCGACAACATGCACGGCCGGCTCGGCGCGCTCGGTGCGATGGCCTACGAATGGCCCGTCGCGGGGCGGTTCTCGGGTGCGATCCGTGTGGAGGGCGCCCTCTCCCGATCGTGGTTCGAGGACGGCGACTTGCCGCCGGAGTACGATCTCCGGCCTACGTTGCGCTACGGGGTGACGCTCGGGCTGCGATATCGGCTGTAGCGACGGCGTCTATCCGCCGCCGAGCATCCTCCGCTTGAGCGCCATGAGCCGCCGGCGCACCGAGCCGTCGAGGATCCGGTCGCCCACCCGCACCACCACCCCGCCGATGATGTTGCGATCGGTGCGGAAATGAGCCCGCACCTCGCGCCCCAGCGCCTGGGTGAGCCGCTCGACGATTGCTTGTTCGGTGCGCGCATCGGGCTCGCGCGCCAGCGTCACGCCGGCGTGCACGCGGTTGAGCTGCCGATCGAGCAGGACCAGGTACTGCTGGGCGATCTCCTCGAACAACCCCTGCCTCCCCCGGCGCACCACCGCCTGCAGGAAGCGCACGAACTCCACCGGCGCTTCGCCCTTCAGGGCCCGCTCGAGGATGCGGCCCTTGGCCCCCTTCGAGACGCGCGGCGACGCCAGCACAGCGGCGATCCGGGTGTCGGCGGCGACCGCGCCGGCCACCGCGTCGATCAGCTCGCCGAACGAATTGCTCACAGAAAAGAGAGCCTCGGCGTAGTTCCGCGCGACGGTGACGCTCTTCAATGCTTCTGCTCCTTGTCTATGCTCGCCAGGTACTCGGTCACGAGCCGCCGGTTCGCCTCGGTGTCGAGGTTCGCTTCGATGACCCTCGAGGCCGCGGCGATGGACAGCTCCACCGCCTCCCGCCGCAGGGCGACGAGCGCCTTCTCCTTCTCGGCGTCGATGTCCTTGCGGGCGCGCGCGAGCAGCGCCTCGTACTCCTCCCGCGCCTTGGCGAGCAACAGCTCCCGTTCTTTCTGGGCGACCACCTTGGCCTTGGCCAGGATGTCCTGCGTTTCCGCCTTGGTCGCCGCGATCGCCTTCTTGTGCTCCTCGAGCAGCCGCTGTGACTCCGCGTTCGCCTGCTCCGCGTCCTCGAGCTGCTTCTGAATCCGGCGCTCGCGCTCCTCCACCGACTTGAGGATGAACGGCCACGCGTATCGCCACAGCCCCACCATGAGGATCCCGAAGACGACGAGCGTCCAGATGATCAGCCCGGGGTTGATGCTGAACGGCCCTCCACGCTTGGCCTCGTGCGCACCCTCCTGGAGGAGGGCCAGCAGAACCGGCATTACGCCAGCTTGAACAGCAGGGCGAACACGAGCGCGGCGAGCGTCGCGCCTTCAACCAGCGCCGCCGTCAGGATCATCGCGCCACGGATGTCGGCCGACGCCTCGGGCTGGCGTGCGATGGCTTCCACGGCCTGACCCCCGATGCGCCCGATGCCGAGCCCGGCCCCGATGATGGCGAGCCCCATCCCGATTCCCGCGCCGAGCAGCGCGTTGCTGTTGAGCGCCGCCTCCGGCGACAGCGCGGCATCCTGGACCACCATGAGCAGATTCAGCATGTCGTTCCCCGTTCGAGTTGGACCTAGTGTTCGTGCCGCATCAAACCGATGAAGACGGACGTCAGGAGCGCAAAGATATATGCCTGCAGGAACGCCACCAGCAGCTCGAGCATCATCATGAACAGCGTGAGCCCCACGGCCCCCACCACCACGACTCCGCGGATCAGCGGCGGCGCGGTGCCGAACACGAAGATCAGGCCGAGCAGCACGAGAATCACGAAGTGCCCCGCCGTCATGTTCGCGAAGAGCCGCAGCGTCAGCGCGAACGGCTTGACGATCTTCCCGATCAGCTCGACCGGCGTCATGATCACCGCCATGATCACGGCGCCGATCCCCGTCATTCCGGGCGGCACCATCACGATCGTCTTGAGGTAGCCCTTGGGCCCGAGCGCCACCATTCCCGAGATCTCGATGGTGAAGAAGGCGGTGAGGGCGAGGGCCGCGGTCACGGCGATGTTGCCGGTGGCGGCCGCGCCCCAGGGCAGCAGGCCGAGGATGTTGCAGTAGAGAATGAAGAAGAAGAGCGTCAGGATGTAGGGGGCGAACTTCTCGCCGCCGTGCCCGATGTTGGCGACGGCGACGTCGTTCCGCACGAACAGCACCAGCGCCTCGACCGCGGCGCCGAAGCCGTGGGGCGCCCTGCCCTCGCGGTGGCGGCGGGCGACCTGACGGCCGCCGTACCACATGCTGACGAACACGAGCAGCGCCGCGAGCACCATGAACACGACGTGCTTCGTGGGCGAGAGGTCGATCCCCCCCCCCCCGCCGACCATCCACGGCCCGGGCAGGTGCCATTCCCCGAGGCCGAACGGCAGCTCCACCACCTTGCTGTCCCCGGTGTGGTGGAAGATCATCGCGCCGATATCGGGCTTCTGGATCATTTCAGAAACCTGGTCTCCAAGAAGAGGAGCGGCAACAGCACGCCGAGGAACCCGCCCGCCGCGGCGAGCGGCGGGAGCGTGGCGCGGTGGGTGGCGGACCACGCGATCAGCGCGCCGAGCGCGAGGAGCCGGATCGCCATCCCGCCGAGCCAGCGGCCCATGAATGCCGTCGTCGGGGCTTTCATCCCGGGACGCAGCAGCGCCACTGCCCACACTTGGGACACGAGGCCCACCGTGCCGCCGATCGCGGCGGCGCGTCCGCCGAGCGCCGCGACGATCGCCACGAGCACGGCGCCGAGCGCGACGAGCAGGGCCCACGTCTTCACGGCGTCTTCTCCGTATCGCGCTTCACGCGGTAGTAGATGCTCATGAACCCCGCGAACCCGCCGGCGAAGGCGCCCGCGACGGCGAGGATCGGCCGCGTATGCAGCCACCCGTCCACCAGCCAGCCGATACCACCGAAGAGCAGGATCGCGACGGTGAAGCTCAGCGCCATGCCGAAGTAGGCGTAGCCCTGGCCGTAGCCTTGGGCTTCGGGCGGCCGGTCATCTGGGAGAGGCATTGGGCGCGGGAAACTTAGGCGCTTGTGAAAACTTTCGCAAGCAATCGATCATAGTATGGCAGCGCCGCAACTTTATGTGGCGCCTACGGGTAGGATGTGATAACCTTCGCGCCCATGACCTCCGCTCCCCGCTCCCCGCACCCTGCTCCCTCCGGAGATGTCGAGCTGCTCGAGCGCCTCGCCGCCGCGCGCTCGGACCTATTGGCGCTGGTGGGCCGGCGCATCGTGGGCCAGCAAAACGTGCTCGAGGGGATCCTTACCGCGATTTTCTCGGGGGGCCACGCCCTGCTCGTGGGCGTGCCCGGGCTCGCCAAGACGCTGATGGTGCAGACCGTGGCCGAGGCGCTCGATCTCAAGTTCTCGCGCATCCAGTTCACCCCCGACCTGATGCCGTCCGACATCACGGGGACGGAGATCATCGAGGAAGACGCGACCACCGGGAAGCGGGGGTTTCGGTTTGTGCGGGGCCCCGTGTTCGCCAATATCGTGCTGGCCGACGAGGTGAACCGCACGCCCCCCAAGACCCAGGCGGCGTTGCTGCAGGCGATGCAGGAGCACCAGGTGACGGCGGCGGGCCAAACGCACCATCTCCCAGCTCCCTTCTTCGTGCTCGCCACGCAGAACCCCATCGAGCAAGAGGGGACGTATCCCCTCCCCGAAGCTCAGCTCGACCGCTTCATGTTCGAGCTGCGGGTGGACTATCCGTCCCAGGAAGAGGAGGAGGCAATCGTCACCGCCACGACGGGCGATCTCTCGGCCGAGGTGCGGCCGGCGCTCACCGCCGAGGATGTGCTGGCGATGCAGCATCTGGTGCGGCGGATTCCGGTGGCCCAGTCGCTCGTGCGCGCAGCCGTGACACTCGTGAGGATGACCCGGCCCGCCGACCCCCAGGCCCCCGCCTTCATTAAGGACTACGTCTCGTGGGGCGCGGGCCCGCGGGCGTCGCAGTATCTCGTGCTCGGCGCCAAGGCGCGGGCGGCATTGGACGGCCGGCCGATGGCGGACGAGGACGACCTGAAGGCGGTGGCGCCGACTGTGTTGACGCACCGGCTGGTGATCAACTTCGCGGCGGAGGCGGCGGGGCGGACGGCGGCAGACATCGTAAGCCAGGTGCTCAAGGAAGGACGCTGGCAGCCCAACTAGCTTGTTGACAGACGGTTGGAAAACCCCTCCAAAACGTACCCAAGCATAAGCAAATCAATGTGTTGACACGCGGTTGATTCGCGCGCCTAATACTACTCGCGTATCCAGAAAACGCGGGTGGTTCCGGTGGCCCACGCCTTTCAATTGCGCTGTCTCGGCGGCCCCTCCTTGCTCACCGCATCGGGCGAGCAGGTGCGATTCCGCACGCGCAAGCACTTCGCGCTCCTCGTTCGTCTCGCGTTGGAGCCCGGCAAGCGGTTCACCCGCGATTACCTGACCGACCTCCTCTGGCCCAGCGCCGCGCCACGGCTGGCCAATCACTCGCTCGCCCAGGGACTCTCCGTCATCAAGGCCAAGGTCGCGCGGGAGGCGGTCCTGATCCAGCGGGCCACCGTCGGCCTCGCGCCGGGCTGGGTGGATGTGGACGCGCTCCATCTGGGGAATGGCGACGTTGGCATCGACGGTCCCTTCCTCGACGGCTTCGACATCCCGGCGGCCCGCCCCTTCGAGGATTGGAAGGACGAGTACCGCGCGCGTCTGCTGCCGCAGGTGCGCGACTGCCTGGTGCGGCAGATGGACGCGGCGCGGCGGATCGGCGACTTCGCCACCGTCGAGCGGCGCGCCGAGCGGCTCCAGGAGCTCGACCCGCTCGCCGAGGAGGCGATCCGCGGTGTGATGGAGGCTCGTGCCTGGGCGGGCGACCGGAGCAACGCCCTCAAGGCGTTCGCGCGCTACGAAGCCCAGCTCGCCGAGGAGCTCGGCGCGAAGCCCGGTGCCGATCTGGTCCGGATGGCGGACCTGTTGCGTGACGGACGTCGTTCGACGCCGCGGCCGGCGGCGCCGGGGGCCCTCCCGCAGCCGTCCGAGCTGATGGCGCGGCGGTTCGAGCCCGAGACCCTCATCGGGCGCGAGCGGGAATTCAGTGTGCTGTACGACGCCTGGATCGAAGCGCGCCGCAAGACGCCGCGCATCGTGGTCGTGACGAGCGATCCCGGGGTCGGCAAGACGACGCTCGCGAACGCCTTCGTCTCGAGCTGCCAGATGGACGGCGCCGTGGTGGCCCGAGCGCAGGCCTACGACGCCGAGCGCGAGCTGCCGTTCGCCGTGCTGGGCGAGCTGGTGAAACAGCTCGCATCGCAACGCGCGATCGGCGGGGCCGACCCTGAGGCGCTGAGCGAGCTCACGCGGATCAGCACGGAGATCGTGCGTGTCTTCCCAGGCGTCCCGAAGCCCGTGGACTGGGCGCCGGAGATCACCCCGCTGCGGCTCGCGGACGCGTTTCTGAAGGCCGTCACCGCCGCCGCGGAGGACAGTCCGGTCGTTCTCGTGGTGGACGACATTCACGCGGCGGACAACGCCAGCACCGCGATCCTGCACGTCGTGGCCCGCAAGCTCGCGGACGTGCGGGTGCTCGTCATTCTCGCCGGCCGCACGAGCGAGCTGCGCCTGTCGGGCGCGCCCGCTGCCCTGACGTCCGATACCGCCATCGAGGGGTTGCGCACCCTCGAGGTGGACGCACTCCCCGCCGAGGCGGCCGGACGTCTCGTGGGTCAGCTCGCCGCGGCTGCCGACCAACCCGATCCCCCAACTGACCGGATCCTGCGGGTGAGCGGCGGCAACCCGCTCGCCATCGAGCTGCTCACGCGCGAATGGGCCGCGCATGGACCGGGCTCGCTGTTGCGGGACCTGGAGGCCTTGAACACCCAGCCCGTCCCCGCCCTCGGCATTCCGCGCGCGATCGGGGCGGTGTTCGACCGCCAGAGCCGCCGCTTGGATCCCACCACGCGTGCCGCGCTCGACCTGGCGGCGGTGCTCGGCCGCCGGCTCACCGATCTCGCGCTATACGCGGCGGTCGACCTGTCTCCCAGCCAGGCCGCCGAGGCTCTGTCGCGGCTCAAGGATGAGGGTCTGCTCCGCGAGGTGCGTGGGGATCTCGAATTCCGGAACGAGCTGATCCGGGCGCAGGCGTACTACGCGGTGGCGGGACCGGCGCGGCAGCATCTGCATCGGAGGGTAGGGGAGCTGCTGGCGGCGAGGCCGCCGCAGGAGGACAAGGCCGTGAGCTTGGAGATTGCGTGGCATTACTTGAGGGGAGGGGAGGTGCTGCGGGCTGTGCCCTTCGCTCACGAAGGTGCGGAGGCTTTCCTCGCTGTCGGAGCACCGCACGAGGCGGAGGAAGCGCTAAGAGCCATTGGCGAAGCCGATCCATCGGCAGGCAATTCCAAACGCACCCAGCTGCTCTTGGCCAAGGCTCTCTTGGATCAGTCCAAAGCCGACGCAGCGTTGCCGCTCGTTGAACGCCTAGCCAGCAACCAGATGTTGACCCTCCGCGAACGAGCTGAGATTGCGCGGCTACGAGCTTCAGCCGAGTACTCCTTGAACCGTGAGCCCGGCGAGAAGTACTGTGATGTTGCCAACCAAGCCCTGGCAATAGCCAGAGAGACAGGAGATCCCGCCCTCATTGCGCGTGCGCTATTCGAGTGCGCTCGCGCGGGCACCGAAGCTGGTCTAATTGAGCTGGTCCTGACCGCTCGGCGGGGGATAGAGGAACTCGCTCCAGCCGTCGATACCAACACAATGCGCATGATGCGGCTGACCAAGGCATTCTGCAGCCTGTTCTTCTTTGAGCCTGGCGATGCGCTCCTGAGCCTCCGCGAGGCTGCAGAGCTCAGCGCCCGCGAAAGCAGCAAGGCTGTCCTCCCCTCCATTCTCTCTGCCATAGGCTCGTCACTTACGCTTCTCGGCAAGCTCAAAGAAGCTCGCACGGCTTGCCAATCAGCTCTTGAGCTTGCTAGAAGGGTCGGTGACGACACCAGGGCGTCAATGATCGCGTCCAACCTCTGCCTGATTCATGCAAGCCGAGGCGAGTACCAAGATGCCATTCGATACGGAGAGATGAGCATCAAGTGGGGAACGAACGGGTCTACTAACAACCCCATTCTCATCATCAGCTACGCGAATCTAACGGACGCGTATGCGCTGACGGGTCGACTGAATGAGGCAATCCGTTCACTAGAACTGGCCAAAGGATCGCTGAACTTCGAGCGGCGCTGGAGGATGCACTGCATTTTTCTAGCGGAAGCGGCGGCGTTTGCATTGATGCAAAGGAACGTGGGTCTCGCCCTTGATATCATCACCCAAGTCGTACTGCTCGCTCGTGGGAGAGAGGACGCATTCCCGATGCCTGGACCCTATTGGAAGCTCAAGTTCTACAGAGCGGCACACCTTGGCGGAGCTGAGAACGCTCTTGCCCTAGCATCGAGCGTCGGAGATGAGTTGCGCACCAAGTGCCCATTTTACTACCTAGATGTGCTCGCGGCGAAAGCATGGCTCGAAAGGTACATCTTCGGTCGGCAAACCGAGCAAACCGACGCCGAACTGAGGGTATTTGATACTTTGGAAGTCCCAGGAAAGAAGGCGTTACTAACAGCGCAAGGCTTCCTTGTGTAACCTGCTATCACCCGGTGCGCGCACCTGCTCGCGCTGCTCTCGAGCCATCCTGCATGCTGCGAGGTAGCGGTGCTTCGGAGGCTAGCTGTGGCCCAAAGAGCCGCCGCAGGCTTGGCGAGGTGGAGACGAGATCCACCAATCGCGGGTCGAACTGGCGTCCTGCATACCTGTGCAGTTCCTCAAACACCCGCTGCAACGTGAGCGCCTTTCGGTAAGGCCTGTCGGTCGTCATCGCATCGACGGTATCCGCAATCATGATGATGCGCGCACCGATGGGGATCTGATCGCGGGCAAGCCCATCCGGGTAGCCCGATCCGTCATAATTCTCATGGTGGTGCCGAATCATGGCCTCAACTGCGCCCCGAAGTCTGGCAGCCGTCGCTACAAGCTCCGCACTCCGAACGCAATGGGTTCGCATTACCATCGTTTCCTCAAGACCGAGCCTGCCTTCCTTTCGGAGAAGGGGGGCAAACTCCTCGTAGATCTTGCCCACGTCATGAAGCAAGGCGGCTCTCTTGATGCTGTCGAGGTCGGCAGCTGAGAGCTTGAGCTCTCGAGCGATCACAACAGCATATTCGGCCACACGGCGCGAATGACCTGACGTATACGGATCTCGTGCCTCCATTGCCTTCACCATCAACTCAAGTTTCTCTTCGAGCTCTTCCTGCAACTGCAGATTCATTTGATAGAGCTGGCGCGCCAAGAACAGCGGGAAAATGATGACGGCCAGGCCCAGGAGTTGGAGCTTTACGTATAGAAACGCGAGGAGGATCGCCAGCGTGCTGGACAGCAGATCAGTGACCAACGCGCTGCCGCTGATCCGACCCCAGGCCTCCCGTACTGACACCCCCCTGCTAGAGAACGAGACTGCGAGCGCCACACTGCCGTGATTCACAACAAAGAACGTGAGCACCAGCGCGATAAATGGGATGAGCGAGAAAGAGAATTCGTCGAGACTGACAACACCTCCGAGATTCTCATAGACTAGTCCGCCGAGCCCAACCGCAAGCATGTACTGCGCCGTGTTGAACCAGACTCGAATAGGTGGCTTGCGACGAACGAGCGCGTCGACCATGAGCGCAGTCGCCCCGCTGACGAGCATGGGCCACGGATGATCCAGAATTGCCACTGAAGCCAGGAACGGAATGAAGCCTACTGACGTATTGACCTTCGCGAAGGGAATTCTGAAGAAGAACGAATCGCTGATAATGCTCAGAAGGGCAAAAGCAGCGAGTGCGTTCCAAAAACGCGAGGGGAATGGTCCAGCTGGCTGCCAAGGGACTAGGAGCAGCAAGCAAGCCGAGGCGACCGTTACCGCACCCACCAACAAATAGATGCGGAGTCCGAGCAGTCTTTCTTTCAACACTGTCTCCCCTTTGCCCACTGTCAGACCAAATCAACGCCTGAGGGGACCCCGAGTCCCACGCTACCAACCAACCAGTCCCTCTGCGAAAAACAACTTCGCAATCGCCGTGAACAGCAATGCGAGCAGATTCAACATTGAGCGCCACCTCCTTAAGACCTACGTATAGGTTCCGTAGACCTGGAGTGGTACGCCTCGCTATGACGTACCCGACGCTCCGCTCGTCAACTGTTCGCTCTGCTCCGCTCTAGCTAGCGGTGAACTGGGGCCCCTTATCCAAAGTGTCCTGTATCGCTCATCCCGCGGGCCACTGCCCGCGAGCGCTTTCACGAATTACGCCGCCTGCCGCTCCCGCAAGGCCCGGCGGATCGCCTCGATCACCGCCGGCATCCCTTCCGCCTTGCTCACGATGTTCCGCACCCCGACCCGCCGCAGCTCCACCTCCGCCGTCATCGGCATCCCGCCCGTCACCACCATCACCTCGGCGGTCAAGCGCCGCGATGGATCGAGCAGCCGCTCCACGACCTGTACCGCGTTGAAGTCCGGCAGCCGGTAATCGAGCACGACCAGGTCGGGATGCACGCGGCCGATCTCGAGCAGGCCGTCCATCCCCGTCGTCGCCTCCACCACGTCGATCTCCGGCGCGTCGCGCGCGAGCGAGCGCACCAGCGCCCGCAGATACGCCGGCTCGTCCTCCACCACCACCACCACGTCCCGCTCCCGCCCCGGCGCGAGCTCGGCAGGCACCGCCATGCCGTGCGCCCTCAAAAACTCGGCGAGATCCGCCGACGCGACCCGGCGCCGACCCGTGGGCGTCTTGTGCCCCTTGAGATGGCCCTGGTCGATCCAACTCGCAACGGTGGCGGGCGTGACCTGGAGGACGCGCGCGACACGCTGAGTGCCCCAGTAACGCTTAGCTCTGATCGAACTCACGGAACAGGTAATACGAGCAAAATCGATAGTCCGCTAGTCCCCCCCTGCTCGCTGGGGCGGTACGAAACAGGGGCTCTGCCGGGAAGGTGTGCTAACTTGCTATGCTATAACGCCTTACGGTACACTACCGTCTCGCATCAACCCACCGATTGGTCGCGTCGAGCACCGCCAACACCGCGCTCCGCTCGGGCGATTCGCGAATCTCGCAGGTTCCTGTCAGCAACTGCGCCTCCCGCCCCCCAAGCCCGTGCACCGCCACCAACACGAACTTCCGGTCGAACGCATCGACCAGCTGGGCCCCCTCGAGCGCGATCGAGTTGTCGGGCAGCAGATCGTCGAGACAGGTGGCCGCGGCGCGCGCCGCCGCCTCGACCCGGTTCCGCAACGTGTCGGTCCCGAGCTCCTCGGCCGCCGCCTCCCGCTCCCCGAACGAGAGCTTCACGCGCACCAGCACCCGCTGCGACCGCTCCGCCGGCCGCACGTCGAGGCCGCGGAACACCACCACGCGGTGCTTGGCGCGCTCGCTGATCGCCTCCTGGTGCAGCGCCTCGATCGGCCGGACGTCCGCGGTCTGGGCCACGCTGATCTTGCGGTGATCGACCTTGAACCCCAGCTGTGCCATCAGCGCCGATTCGATGTTGCGCACCACCTGCTTGGGCTGGATGTCGCTGCGGGTGAGCACGTGCACCTCGCTCACCTCGCCGAGCGGCGTCACCACCACGCGCGCCGAGAGCACGCCGGTCAGCCCCGTGATCAAGTTCTCGACACGCTTGATGCCCCACGGATCGGGGTTCTGGGCCGGCGTCAAAGGCAGCGGCTCCTCTTCCGGATTGGCAGGCATCACCTCGTCACTCTCCCGTCGCGACCTGGTTCCGGCCGGCGGCCTTGGCGCGATACAGCGCGCGGTCCGCGGCGACCAGCACGTCTTCGTCTTCCTTCTCGGGCCGGTACTCGGCCACGCCGAGGCTCGCCGTCACGAGCCCCTCGGGATAGCCGAGCCGCACCCCGATCGCTTGCACCGCCCCGCGCACCTTTTCCCCCACCCCGCGCGCCCCGTCCTGCCCGGTACCCACCAGGACGATCACAAACTCGTCGCCGCCGTAGCGTCCCGCCAGGTCGGTGGACCGGATGTGCATCCCGCACTCGTGCGCCGTGCTCTTCAGGACCTCGTTCCCCGCTTCGTGCCCGAACTTATCGTTCACCTGCTTGAAGTTGTCGAGATCCATGAATATTACCGCGAACCGCTCACCGGTGCGGCGCGCTCGCGCCACTTCGGTCGCCAGGCGATCGCGCAGCACCCGGAACGACGCGAGTCCCGTCAGCGCATCCACCGCTGCCGCCTGCTGCGCCAACGCCGCCCGGGCATCGAGGTAGGGCGGGCACGACTTGAGCGTGGTCCGTCCCTGCGCCGCCGCCACCGCGAACTGGCGGCACGTGGCGTAGCCGCACGCGCCGCAATCCCACGGCCGGCCGTTCGGCGCGAGCCCGATCTCCTCGAGGATGTCGTCCACCACCTCGACTGCCGGCTCGTGGCCGTTCCCGTGCACCACGAAGACGGCGCCCATCGAGATGTGGATCCCATCGGCCAGCACCGACTCCGTCGCCCGCGGCGGCTCGGTCGCTCCCACGATCTCGCGCCGCCGGAACAGCTCCTCGCGCGGGCCAAGCAACGGATGGTCGAGACACCCCTCGCACGGCAGGATGTCCACGAAGCCGAGATCGATCCGGTCGGTGCCGACGGCCCGGGCGATCGCCGCAAGCTGGCCCAGGCCGCGGACCTTGCGGAACCGCCGGCTCGACTGGCGCTCCGCCTGCAGCAATTCGAGCTGCAGGCCGCCCGTGGTGCTCCAGAAGCGCCGCCGCTCCTCGGGAATGCGGCTGAAGTAGAGCGGCTGATCCTCGACGCGGACGCCGCGCCGCTGCAACAGCCCCTCCAGCTCCGCGAACGTGATGGCCGCCTCGACGTCCGGCCCGCCCTCGGTGAGGCAGACTCCCGCATACACGATGGGGGTGTCGGCCCCGTACATCGCCTTCAGGTAGCGCGCCTCGGCGGCGATCGGCGTCGCCACCGGGGCGAGATACGGAATCAACTCAGGGTACTGCGTCCGGACGGTCTCGACGATGACGGGGCAGGTGCTGCGAATGATCGTGCCCCACCCCTCGTCCGCCAGCAACTCCCGATACTGCCGCGCGACCAGCTCGTCGCCCAGCACACCGCGGTGCACGACCAGATAACCGGCCGCGTAGCAAGCATTTACAACCTGCTCCGGCGTGGCCGGGTAGAAGTGCGCCGCCGACTCGACGCTCAGAATCAGCACGGCCTCGCCGCCCCTCGCCAGCTGCAGGGCGCGGGCGTGATCGCCGATCGCAGTGATGGCGTCGTGGGGACAGGCGGGAAGGCAGAGCCCGCAGCGCGTGCACGCCTCGTCCACGATCCAGACCCGCTGCTCCTCCACCGCGACGGCGTCGACCGGGCACACGCGCACGCACGCGAGGCAGGCGACGCACTTGTCTGGGTCGATCTTGAAATCCACGAAGGCTCCGGCGGGCGCCCGCTAACATGCGCCCCCGCTCACGAGGCGTCAAGCGAGCTGGTATTCCTTCAGTTTGCGATACAGCGTCCGCTCGCCGATGCCGAGAACCTCCGCCGCCTTGCGCCGGTTGCCGCGCGTCTCCTTGAGCGCCGCTTCGATGGCGGCGCGCTCGACGTCGGCCATCGTCATGCCGGCCCGGTAGATGACCTGCCCCTCGGGCTCGGGGAGGGGCTCGGCGTCGAGCGGACCTCCGACCTCGATGACCTCGACGCGCCGCGCCGGCCGCTCCTCGATCCGCCGGCGCAGCTCTTCCACCTGGAACTTCAGCTCGACGAGGCTGCGCAGAATGAACTCGACCTCCTGGCCCGCCACATCGCGCGAGGTGCTCGGGAGGCGCATCGGGAGGCCGCGGCCCCCCCCCCGCTCGCGGATGTCGCGCGGGATGTCGGCGGCGCGGATCTCCCCCTCGGGCGCCAACACGACCATCGACTCGATGAGGTTGCGCAACTGGCGCACGTTCCCGGGCCAGTCGGCATCCACGATGATCTGCAGCGCCTCCGGCGTGATGCCCTTGAACCGACGATCGTGTTGGGTGGCGAACTCGGCGATGAAGCGGCGCACGAGCAGCGGGATGTCGCTGCGCCGCTCGCGCAGCGGCGGCAGGTAGATCGCGAGGACGTTCAACCGGTAGAACAGGTCGTCCCGGAACCGGCCCAGCGCCACCGCGTCCTTGAGCGAGCGGTTGGTCGCGGCGATGACGCGGACATCCACCTTGATCGGCTGGACGCCCCCCACGCGGAAGAAGCTGCGGTCCTCGAGCACGCGCAGCAGCTTCACCTGCGTCGCGGGCGGCATCGCGCCCACCTCGTCGAGGAAGATCGTGCCGCCGTCGGCCAACTCGAACCGCCCCAGCCGCCGCTCCGCCGCGCCGGTGAACGCCCCCTTCTCGTGCCCGAACAGCTCGCTTTCGAGCAGCGTTTCGGGGATGGCGGCGCAGTTCACCGCGATGAACGGCTTGCCGCGGCGCGGCGACAGGTCGTGGATCCCCCGGGCGACCAGCTCCTTCCCCGTCCCCGACTCGCCCTCGATCAGCACCGTGGAGGTGACCGGCGCCATCTGCTCGATCTTGACCAACACCTCCTGGATCGCCGCCGACTCGCCGAGAATGCCGGTGCGTTGCTGCAGCCGGCGCCGGTCGATCAGACGCCGGGTCGTGTTCACGACCTCGGTCGGGTCGGCGGGCTTCGCGAGCCAGGCGGTGAGGCCCAACTCCAGGGCCAACGTCTTGGGGTCGGGCTCGGTGGCCTCGACCAGGCCGAGGGTGGAGATGGCGTGGTCGCGCGCCGACGCCAGGAGATGCTGGCCCGGCGTCTCGTGCAGCCCGCCGGTGAGGATGATGCAGTCGGGGGGGAGGTCACGGCGGCTCACCGCCTGGCGCACGTCGTCGAATGAGGAGACCATCGCGGTGTCGAAGCCCGCCGCTTCGAGGTGCGCGTTGATGCGCACGGCGTGCTCCAAATCGTCGGTCGTGACGAGGACGCGGTCAGGCATGCTTCGTGTTCGCCCCGGTCACGAGGTCCACCGCGTGGTCCAGGAGCGTCTGCAGCACCGCCAGTCCATCCTTCACGCCGCCGGTCGATCCGGGGAGATTCACGATCAGCGTTTTTCCCCTCACGCCCGCCCTGCCCCGGGACAGCCACGCCCGGGGGAAGCGGGGGCCCGACGCGGCGCGCAGCGCCTCGGCGATGCCCTGGGCCTCGCGCTCCAGCACCGCCGCCGTCGCCTCGGGCGTGACGTCGCGCTGGGTGAGCCCCGTGCCGCCGGTCGTCAGCACGACGTCCACCTCGCCCGAGTCGGCCCAGCGGGCCAGCTTCCCCGCGATGCGGTCGGTTTCGTCGGCGACGGCGCTGCGCACCACCACCTCGTAGCCGCGCTCGGCCGCCCAATCCTCGATCGCATCGCCGGACGTGTCGGGGCGCTGCCCGACCGCGCCAAGGTCGGAGACCGTGAGAATGCCGATTCGCATCGCCTAGCGTTTGGTGCGATGGGGCACGAACGGCAGCTTCACGACCTCCGCCGGCACCCGCTTGCCCCGCACGTCGATCTCGAACCTCGTTCCCGGCTTCGCCTGTGCGACGGGGAGGTAGGTCGTGCCGATCGCGGCGTTGGCGGTGGGCGTCACGGTGCCGCTGCGCACCACGTCCACCTGGCGGCCGTCCAAAAACACGGGGAAGCCGTGCCGGGCCACGGCCTTCGGCTCCAGCACCCTGAACCCGACGAGCCGCCGCTTGACGCCTTCGAGCTTCTGGCGCTTGAGCGCGTCGAGCCCGGTGAACGGCGCGCCCTTGTCCAGCTTCACGATGAAGCTCAGGCCCGCCTCGTAGGGCGTGACGGTGTCGTCAATGTCGTTGCCATACAACGGCAGCCCCGCCTCGAGGCGCAGCGTATCGCGCGCGCCGAGGCCGCACGGCTCGCCGCGCCCCACCCCCACCAGCGCGTGCCAGAGCGTCTCCGCGTCTTCGGCTCGGGCATACAACTCGAAGCCGTCCTCGCCGGTATAGCCGGTGCGCGCGACCAGCGATGCGATGCCGGCGACCTCACCCGACACGGTGCGGAAGCGTACGATCGAAGCGAGCGGAAGCCCGGTGATCCGCGCGAGAATCGCGGCTGCCTGCGGCCCCTG
>JBGPOM010000006.1:0-15931 GCA_041488075.1 Gemmatimonadota bacterium | reverse complement strand
GTGGTGACGGCGACGGTGGTGCACTACCTCACCTTCGGGCGCGTGCCCGAGCTCGACTACGACGGGCGCCCGCTGTTCGCTTACGGGGCGCGCATCCACGATCAGTGTCCCAAGCGCGCCAACTTCGATGCCGGCCAGTTCGTCGAAGCATTCGACGACGAGGCCGCGCGCAAGGGATGGTGCCTCTATCACGTCGGGTGCAAGGGCCCCGCGACGTTCTCCCCCTGCCCGATCTTCATGTGGAACAGCGGCACCAGCTGGCCGATCGGCGCCGGCCACCCCTGCATCGGCTGCACCGAGCGCAATTTCTGGGACTCGATGACGCCCTTCTACGGCCGCCTCCCCAACGTCGCGGGGTTCGGCGTGGAGCGCTACGCCGATCGTGTCGGCCTAGCGCTGGCCGTGGGCGCGACGGCGGGCGTCCTGGCCCACGCGGTCGCGACGGGTGTCCACCAAGTGCGGGAGCGCCGGAGGGCCCTGCCCGTGATTCAGCCCACAGAGAAGAAGGAAGAGGGAGGCGGCCATGGCCACGACTAGAGTCGTCATCGACCCCCTCACCCGGATCGAAGGCCACCTCCGCATCGAGGCGCAGGCCGAGAACGGGCGCATCACGAACGCATGGGCCACGTCCACGCAGTTCCGCGGCATCGAGATCATCATGCAGGGCCGGGACCCGCGTGACGCCTGGGCGTTCACCCAGCGCATCTGCGGCGTCTGCACGGTGGTGCACGCGGTGGCCTCGTGCCGCGCAGTCGAGGACGCGCTCGACATCCGCATCCCGCAGAACGCCAATCTGATTCGCAACCTGATCCATGGAATGCAGTTCGTGCAGGACCACGTGATCCACTTCTACCATCTGCACGCGCTCGACTGGGTGGACGTCGTGAGCGCGCTTTCGGCAGACCCGGCGGCGACCTCGCGCCTGGCGGCCTCTCTGTCCCCCTGGCCCAACAACTCGGCGACGTACTTCGCCGAGGTCCAGAACCGGCTCAAGACGTTCGTCGGCACGGGACAGCTCGGCATCTTCACCAACGGCTACTGGGGACATCCGGCCTACAAGCTGCCGCCGGCCGCGAACCTGATGGCGGTGGCGCACTACCTCGAGGCCCTCGACTGGCAGCGCGACGTGATCCGGCTGCACACGATCTTCGGCGGCAAGAACCCACACCCGAACTTCCTGGTGGGAGGGATGGCGTCGGCGATCAACCTCGACGACACCGCCACGATCAACGCCGAGCGGCTCACCGACATTCACGACATGATCGCGCGCGCCCAGCGCTTCGTGGAGCAGGTGTATTGGCCGGACCTGATGGCCATCGCCGGCTTCTATAAGGACTGGGGCGCGATCGGCGGCGGCACCGGCAACTACCTCGCCTGCGGCGAGTTCCCCGACGGCGACGTGCGCGACGTCGAGTCGCTCTATCTGCCGCGCGGCATCATCCTCCACAAGGACCTCTCCAAGGTGGTCCCGTACGACCACCAGATGGTGAAGGAGTACATCACCAGCTCGTGGTACGAGTACGATCAGGGCGACGCCGCGGGGCTGCATCCCTGGGAGGGGGAGACCAAGGCCAAGTACGACGGCCCGCCGACGCCGTGGACCTACCTCCAGGATCAGAAGAAGTACAGCTGGATGAAGGCGCCGCGTTACGACGGCCGACCGATGGAAGTCGGGCCGCTGGCACGGATGTTGGTCGCGTACGGGGCGGGCCACCGCGACGTGCGCATCATGGTGAAAGAAGTGCTCGACCGGCTCCAGGTTGGGCCCGCGGCGCTGTTCTCGACGCTGGGCCGCACCGGCGCGCGGGGGATCGAGACGGTGCTGCTCGCGCGGCGGTTGTCCCACTGGTACGACGAACTGGTCGCCCGCATCAAGGGCGGCGACGTACAGACCCACAACGGGCAAAAATGGGACCCGGCGAAGTGGCCGGCCAAGGCCCAGGGCTACGGCTACCTCGACGCGCCGCGCGGCGCCCTGGGGCACTGGGTGCAAATCGAGAACGGGAAGATCTCCCGCTATCAGTGCGTCGTGCCGAGCACGTGGAACTGCTCGCCGCGCGACGCGCAGGGGCAGCCCGGCCCCTACGAGGCGGCCTTGATGGACCACCACCCGCTCGCCAACGCCGAGCAGCCGCTCGAGATTCTGCGGACGATCCACTCGTTCGATCCGTGCATGGCGTGCGGGGTGCACGTGCTGGACGCGACCGGTAACCTGGTCACATCGGTGAAGGTCCAATGAGAACCTGGACCCGAGTGCCCCGGGGCGTTTCGCTCGCCCACAAGGTCCCCCCGCCGAGCGGGGATTATCACTGGGTCTATCTCTGGGAGTGGCCGATCCGGGCGATGCACTGGGCGGCCGCCGTGTCCGTCGTCGTCCTCGTCGTGACCGGGTTCTACATCGGCAAGCCGTACTTCATCACGCACGGTGAGGCGAGCGCCCACTTCCTCATGGGCTGGATGCGCTTCCTGCACTTCGCGGCGGCCGGTGTGTTCGTCGCCACGGCGATCATCCGCG
Source organism: Gemmatimonadota bacterium (assembly GCA_041488075.1). Lineage (GTDB taxonomy): Bacteria > Gemmatimonadota > Gemmatimonadetes > Gemmatimonadales > GWC2-71-9 > 20CM-2-65-7. The sequence continues at coordinate 13,416 of JBGPOM010000006.1, read as the reverse complement.
TCTACTGGCTGTTCGCCGGCAATCAGTTCGAACGCTGGCGCGCGCTCTTTCCTGTCTGGCGGCAAGACTGGGTCAATCTGGTGAAGCAGGTGAAGTTCTACCTGCTGATCCAGCCCGAGAAGGTGCCCCACTACCTTGGGCACAACCCCCTCCAGCAGTTCTCCTACACGGCGATCTACCTGCTCGCTGGCGCGCAGGTCGTGACGGGCTTCGCGATGTACGGACAGTCCCGCCCGGGCGGCTTGTGGTACACGCTGTTCGGGTGGGTCGTCCCCCTGCTCGGCGGCATCCAGGTTGTGCACTTCGTCCATCACGTGCTGATGTGGGCATTCTTGATCTTCATCCCGATCCATATCTACCTCGCCCTACGTGCCGACCTCCTCGAGCGCACCGGGACGATCTCCTCGATCATCAGCGGCGGACGGTTCGTCCGCTCGGACGTCAAGTATGTCGACGAGTAACGGACGCACGGTCGTCATCGGGCTGGGAAACCCCCTCATGGGCGACGATGGGCTCGGGCTCGTCGCGCTCGAGCGGCTCCGCGCCGAATACGCCATCCCACCCGAGGTCGAGCTGGTGGATGGCGGAACCTGGGGGATGAATCTCCTGCCCGTGATCGAAGACGCGGCCCGGGTGATCCTGATCGACGCAATCGACGTCGCCGCGGCCCCCGGGACGCCGCTCCGCCTCGAGCGCGAGCGCCTGCCGCGCTACCTGGCGACCAAGATCTCCCCGCACCAGGTGGACCTGCGCGACGTGCTCGCGCTCGCCGAGCTGCGCGGCACGCTCCCCGCCGACACGGTGGCGGTGGGCCTGCAGCCGGCCCGGATCGCGTTGGGCAATAAGCTGAGCGAGGTGCTCCGCTGCCGCGTGGACGACCTCGTCCTTCTCATCGTGCAGGAGCTCGCGGACCGAGGGCACGTGTGCTCCCCGGCGGCGGTGCCGGCGCATGCATGAGATGAGCGTGGCGCTCGAGGTCTGCCGCCTCGCCGAGGAACGGCTCGGGCGGGAGGCCTTGGGCGGGGTCGTCGCGGTCGGCGTGGAGGTCGGAGACGACGCCGGCGTTGAGCCCGAGAGCCTGGCCTTCTGTTTGGAGGCGGTGCTCGCCACCCCTCCGTTCCGCGGCGCGACACCCGTCATCTCACGTCACCCCGGCGACGTGCTCCGGCTCGCCTACCTGGAGGTGGACGATGGCCGTCCGGACGATTGAGGTACGGGAGCGGGTCATGGCCCGGAACGATGAGCTGGCTGCAGCGGTCCGCGCCCGGCTCCGCGCCGCCGGCGTCCCCACCTTCAACCTGGTCTCCTCTCCGGGGTCGGGAAAAACCCTCTTGCTGGAGCGCACGCTCGCGTATCTCGGCCGGGAGTGCGCAATCGCGGTCATCACCGGCGATGTGCAGACCCAGAACGACGCGGACCGGCTCGCCCGTCACACCGACCGCCTGGTCCAGGCGGTCGTGACGAACGGCGCCTGCCACCTCGACGCCCGCCAGGTGGCCACGGCGCTCCACGCGATCGACCTGGACGCCACCGACCTCCTGTTCATCGAGAACGTCGGGAACCTCGTCTGCCCGGCGAGCTGGGACCTGGGCGAGAACGCCAAGATCGTCCTCTTGTCGGTCACCGAGGGCGACGACAAGCCGTCCAAGTATCCGAAGATGTTCCGCCAGGCGCGGGTCGCGGTGTTCACCAAGATGGACCTGCTGCCGCACGTACCCTTCAGCGTCGAGCGGGCGGTCCAGCTCGCCCGCGACGTGAACCCCCAGATCCAGTTCCTGTTCACCTCGGCGCTGCTCGAAGACGGCATGGAAGAGTGGTTCGGCTACCTGCGGGCGCAGATGCGGCCGGTGTGCACGACGTGAGCGCTGTCGCTGCTCCGACGCGGGAGGCGGCGCATCTGTCGGTGCGGGGCGTGGTGCAGGGGGTCGGCTTCCGGCCGTTCGTGCACCGCCTGGCGCTGCGGCACGGGCTCGCGGGGTGGGTGCGCAACGCCTCGGGCGACGTCCAGATCCGCATCGAGGGCGACCCCGCTGCGATCGCTAAATTCGTCCGCGACCTGCGGGCCGAAGCACCGCCGCTCGCCCGGATCGACGCGCTCGACGTTGAGCCGTTCGAGGCCGCAGGACTGGCGGCGTTCACGATCCTCGAGAGCCGTACCGAGGCGGGGCGCCGCCAACCGGTGTCGCCCGACTTCGCCGTGTGCGCCGCATGCGAGGCCGAGCTGTTCGATCCGGCGAACCGCCGCTCACGTTATCCCTTCATTACCTGCACCGACTGCGGGCCCCGCTTCACAGTAATCGACGCGATGCCGTACGATCGCGAGCGCACCAGCATGCGGGCGTTCGCGCAGTGCCCGGCGTGCCTCGAGGAATACCGCACCCCGGGCGACCGGCGCTATCACTCCGAAACGAACAGCTGCCCCTCGTGCGGTCCCCGCGTGTGGTTGGAGGTTCCCGACCACCCCGGGCTGCCGCCCGGGGTCGGTGACCCCATCCGGGCTGCGGCAGAGCTGCTTGCCGCCGGCAGGATCGTGGCGATCCGCGGGCTGGGGGGCTTCCATCTGGCGGTGGACGCGACCAACGAGGAGGCCGTGGCTCGGCTCCGCGCCCGTAAGCACCGTGAAGCGAAGCCGCTTGCGGTGATGGTCCGGACGTTGGCGGACGCCCGTCATCTCGGCGACGTGGGTCCCGAGGAGGAAGCGCTGCTCACCTCGCGCGAGCGCCCGATCGTGCTGCTGCACAAGCAGCCCGGGTCCCCGCTCGCGCCGTCGGTCGCGCCGGGGCTGCACACCATCGGGGTCATGCTGGCGTACACGCCGCTGCACCAGCTGCTGTGCGATCTCGTGCGCCGGCCGTTGGTGATGACCAGCGGCAACTTGAGCGACGAGCCCATCGCCATCGCCAACGACGACGCCCGGCGCCGCCTCGCCGGGATCGCCGATGCCTTCCTGCTGCACGACCGCGAGATCGTCGCCCGCTACGACGACTCGGTGCTGCGCGTGGCCGGGGGCACGCCGGTGTTCCTGCGCCGGGCGCGCGGCTACGCCCCGCTCCCGCTGGCGTTGCCCGTCGCCAGTCCCCGACCGCTCGTGGCCGTCGGCCCGCATCTCAAGAACACCTTCACGCTGGTGCACGGCCGCGAGGCCTACGTCAGCCAGCACATCGGCGATCTGGAGAACCTGGAGACGCTCGAGCATTGGCGCGCGGCGCTGAACGCCTACCGGCGACTCTTCCGTCTCGAACCCGAGGTGGCGGTGCGCGATTTGCACCCCGGCTACCTGTCAACCCGCCTCGCGGGCGACCTCGGGCTCGAGCGGATCGTCGCCGTACAGCATCATCACGCCCACGTGGCCGCCGTGCTCGCCGAGCACGGCGTGACAGAACCCGCCGTCGGCGTGGCGTTCGACGGCACGGGCTACGGTGCGGACGGGCACGTCTGGGGCGCCGAGTTCCTCATCGCTGATCTCGCGAGCTACCAGCGGGCGGGCCAGCTGCGCTACGCCCGCCTGCCCGGTGGAGACCTCGCGGCCCGCGAGCCGTGGCGCGCCGCTCTCGGATACCTCGCGCTCGAGCCCGACGCGGCCGGTGCGTTCGTCCACGCATTCGCCCCCGTCCCCGCGGAGACCCGCACGATCGCGATGCAGCAGATCGCCCGGCGGCTCAACGCGCCCCTCGCTTCATCGCTCGGCCGGCTGTTCGACGCCGCCGCCGCGGTGCTGGGCGTGCGCACCGTGAGCCGTTTCGAGGGGGAGGCGGCGATGGAGCTCGAGGCGCTCGCGGGCCGGCGCAGTGCGCAACCGTTCCCGTTTCCCGCGGCCGAAGGCCCGGACGGCCTCTGGGTGCTCGACCCGTTGCCGCTGCTCGTGGCCCTGGGCGAGCGCCGCGCCGCCGGCGTCGGCGCCGCGGAGCTCGCCGCCCGATTCCACGAGAGCGTCGCAGCCGCCACGGACGTGCTCGCCGCCCGGCTCGCCGCCCGAGCCGGGCTCCGCACCGTCGCCTTGGGCGGCGGCTGCTTCCAGAACGCGCGGCTGCTGGTGTCGCTACGGGCGCGGCTCGAAGCCCGCGGCCTGCGCGTGCTGGTGCCGCGCCGCCTCGGTCCCAACGACGGCGCCGTCAGCTACGGCCAGGCGGCCGTGGCGGCGGCCCTGCTGCACCGTGAGGAGAACGCCCCATGAAAGCCCCGCTTTCGCTCCGCCGCGAGCACGAAGAGCTTCACGCCGATCTCGCCCGCGCCGGCCAGGTGCCGGGCCGCATCGGCGAAGCGGCGCGCGCCGTCGCGCACATCATGCATCCCCACTTCCTGCGCGAAGATGAGTACGCCATGCCGCCGCTCAGCGTCCTCGCGCGCCTCGCGCGGGGCCCGGTGACGCCCGATATGGCGGCCGTGCTGCCGCTCGTCGCGCGGCTCAAAGAGGAGCTCCCCCTGATGCTCGAGGAGCACCGGGCGATCATGGGCGCGGTGCGCGAGCTCGCGGTCGCGGCGGAAACCGAGGGCGACGAGCAATACATCCGTTTCGCCGCCGAGCTGATGGTGCACGCGCAGATCGAGGAAGAGGTGCTGTATCCCGCCGCGATTCTGGTAGGCGAGTACGTGAAGCTCATGCTTCCGCAACCAGCGAGGGTCTGATGTGCCTGGGCATCCCCGGTAAGATCGTCGCCATGCACGACACGCAGGGACTTTCGATGGGGGTCGTGGACTTCGGCGGGGTGCGGCGGGAAGTCTGTCTGGCCTACGTCGCCGACGAGGTGAAGATCGGCGATTACGCGATCGTGCACGTCGGGTTCGCGATCTCCAAGGTGGATGAGGCGGAGGCGCAGCGGACGTTCGAGGTGCTGCGCGAAATGAGCCAGCTCGACGAGCTGGACTGGATGAAGGATCTCGCCCCATGAAATACCTGAGCGAATACCGCGACGGGCGTGTGGCGCGCGCCGTCATAGCCGAGATCAAGGCGACCGCCACCCGCCCCTGGGTGCTGATGGAGGTGTGCGGCGGTCAGACCCACACGATCGTCAAGCAAGGACTCGACGAGCTTCTCGGTGACGTGGTGGAAATGGTCCACGGTCCCGGCTGTCCGGTCTGTGTAACCCCGCTCGAACAGATCGACAAAGCCCTGGCGCTCGCGGCGCGTCCGGACATCATCTTCACGTCGTTCGGCGACATGCTGCGTGTGCCCGGCAGCGATTGCGACCTGCTCCAGATCCGCGCGCGGGGCGGCGCGGTCCGCATCGTGTACTCTCCGCTCGATGCGCTCGAGCTGGCCCGGAAGACACCCGACAAGCAGGTCGTCTTTTTCGCCGTCGGTTTCGAGACGACCGCGCCCGCGAATGCGATGGCGGTGTGGCGCGCCAAGGAGCTGGGCGTCGAGAACTTCAGCGTGCTCGTGTCGCACGTGACCGTCCCGCCCGCGATGACCGCACTGCTCGATGCGCCGGACAACCGCATCCAGGGGTTTCTCGCGGCGGGCCACGTCTGCACGATCATGGGTTGGACCGAGTACGAGCCGATCGCCGCGAAGTACCGGGTGCCGATCATCGTGACGGGGTTCGAGCCGCTCGACATCCTCGAGGGGATGCTGCTCGCGGTGCGGCAGCTCGAAGAGGGCCGCCACGAGGTGGAGAACCAGTACGTCCGCTCGGTGCGCCGGGACGGCAACCAGCCGGCCCAGGATCTCGTGTCTCGCGTCTTCGAGCTGGTGGATCGCAACTGGCGCGGCATCGGCCCGATTCCGCGGAGCGGCCTGGGGCTGCGCGCGGAGTTCGCCGCGTTCGACGCGGAGAAGCGTTTCGCCGTGGACGGGATCCATACCGCTGAGCCCACGGCGTGCCGCGCCGGCGACGTGCTGCGCGGCGTGCTGAAGCCGTTCGACTGCGCAGCGTTCGGCACCATCTGCACACCCGAGCATCCGCTCGGCGCGCCGATGGTGTCGTCCGAGGGAGCCTGCGCCGCGTATTACAATTACGGCCGCTTCCGGAGCGCCGTATGACGACCGACCTCCTCGCCACCGCCGGCCTCACCTGCCCCGCTCCGGCGACCACGCCGGACCGCGTCCAGCTCGGCCACGGCTCGGGCGGCAAGATGAGCGCCGCCCTGCTGCGCGACCGCTTCCTGCCCCACTTCGCCAACGACATCCTCGCCCAGTTGGGCGACGCGGCGGTCGTGGACATCGGAGGACAGGCTGTCGCGATTTCCACCGACACCTTCGTCATTCAGCCGCTCGAGTTCCCGGGCGGCAACATCGGCTCGCTCGCGGTGCACGGCACCGTGAACGACCTCGCGATGATGGGTGCGCGGCCCCGCTGGCTGTCCGCCGGCTTCGTCCTGGAGGAGGGTCTCCCCTTCGACGTGCTCGACCGGATTGTCCGCGCCATGGCCGACGCGGCCCGCGCGGCGGGCGTGCTGCTCGTCACGGGCGACACCAAAGTCGTCGAGCGCGGCAAAGCCGACGGCGTCTTCATCAATACGACGGGGGTGGGAGTCCGCTCGGCCGATTTCGCGCCCGCTCCGACCCGGGCCCGCCCTGGCGACGCGGTGATCGTGAGCGGCCCCCTCGGGTGCCACGGCATCGCGATCATGACGGCGCGGGAGGGCCTCGCGTTCGAGGCCGAGATCGCGAGCGACACCGCGGCGCTGACGCCGCTCGTCGAGCGGCTGCGTGAGCGGGTCGGCGACGCCGTGCACACGCTCCGGGATCCCACCCGCGGCGGACTGGCGAGCGCGCTCAACGAGATCGCGGCCGCGGCCGGCATCGGGGTGGCCCTCGAGGAAGGCGCGATCCCTATTCCGGGCCCCGTGGCCGCCGCGTGCGAAATGCTGGGATTCGACCCGCTCTACGTGGCCAACGAGGGGGTGCTCGTCGCGTTTGTCCCAGAGCCGCTGGCGGATGCGGCGGTCGAGGCGCTGCGGGAACATCCCCTTGGGCGGGCGGCGGCGCGAATCGGGCGCGCCGTCGCGGCGCACCCCGGCATGGTCATCCTGGAAACCGCGATCGGCGGGACGCGCGTCGTGGATATGCTACCGGGCGACCAGCTCCCGCGGATTTGCTGAACCCGGCCGGGGCTCCGGCGCGAGCCGCGGCTCGGCGCCGAGCCAATACAGACCGTTCGCCATGATGCAGTACCCCGTCGCCGCGAACCACAGCATCGCGACGCCCACGAAGCCCGTGAATGTGAGCCACCACGGACTGTGCACCAGCGACAGCACCGACGCCACGGTGAGGTTGATCCCCACCACCAGGTAGATCCGCCGCTCGAGGTACCACCCATCGGTCTGCATGAAATACACGTTCGGCCGCGTCGGTGCGGTGCGCCCCAGCATCGGCGTGAAGCCGAGCCGGTAGAGCACGTTGCCCACGATGCAGAAGCCGGTCAAGGCTACGGTGATGGAAGCGAGCCCGGTCGCGACGACCAACAGGATCCATAGCGGGTTGACGAGCGCGGCCAGCGTCGTGCTGACGAGGAGGACGAACCCAGCGATCACCCAGACCGTCCGCTCGATGTACCACCGATGCGTGGGAACGATGTAGATGCCCGAGCGCAGTTTCATGAGCGCGCGGCGCTCATGTCGTGACCATCGTCCGCATTGCGACCGGGAGCATGTCGCGCCGCTCCGGCGCCGGCACGGGGATCACAAGCACGGCGGTCGGCAGGTCGTTCAGGAGATCCTCGGTCACGCTGCCGATCACCAGCCGGTCCACCCATCCCTTCCCGTGCGAGCCGACCACGATGACGTCGGCGCGCCACGCCGCCGCTTCCTCCGTGATCACGTCCAGCGCGATCCCCTGGCGCACGACCTTGTGATGGTCCGGCACGGGCAGCGCCGGCCACACGTGACGCTCGAGCTGCTCGCGGGACTGCGCTTCGAAATAGCCGGCATCCACCGGGACCGGCAGCTCGGGCAGAGTGGGAATCGGCTCCACGACGTGCAGCGCGCGTAGCGGACCGCCGAGCAGCCGGGCGAAATCGACCGCCTGGTCGAGAGTCGGGAGCGCGGCGTAGGAGAGATCGACGGCGACCAGCACGCGGGGACGGGGATGCAGGTCGCCGGCGGTGACGAGCAGCGGTACCGAGAGCCGCCGTACGAAGTGATGCACGGTGCTGCCGCCCAGCCAGCGGCCCAGCGTCGAGTGGTGCTTGCCGCCAAGGACCACCATGCCGGCGCCCGTCTCTTCGATCACCTCGGCCAGTACGGCCGCCGGGCGCCCGGTCCGCACGGTCAAGCCTTCCAAGACGTGCGACGGCACGCGGTCCTCGAGGGCTGCGACGATCTCGCCGCGCGCGCGCGCCAGCATCGCCAGCTGCAGCTCGTCGAGCGACACACCGGCGCCGGCCAAGTCGAGCGCCGACCGCACGTCGCGCGTCGCATGCACCAGGTGACAGCGGACGCCCGCCGCTTCCGCGAAACGCCAGCCCGCGGCGGCCGCGGCGGCAGACTCGGGGGAGCCGTCCACGCCCACGACAACCGGTCCGGCGATCATGCGCCCACCGCCTCGGCGCGGGGACGCGACTCCATCGGCACCCGCGCCCCGACCGGTGCGACCAGCAGGGAGGTCGGCAGATCGTTCAGCAGGCGTTCCGCGACGCTGCCGAGTAGAATGCGCTGCGCCCACCCTTTGCCGTGGGAGCCGACCACGAGCAGATCGGCGGACCAGTCGGTCGCCTCGCGGAGTAGCGTTTCCACGACCATACCGTGGCGCACGATCTTCTCCACCGCCGGCGCGACGAAGGGCCAGATATCGCGCTGCAACAGCTCCTGGGAGAGCGCATAGTAGCCCTCCGGATCGACCGGGGGAGCGCCGGCCACCACCGGGAGCGGCTCGATGACGCTCACCATGCGCAGCTGCGCGCCCACGAGCTTCGCGAACCGCTCCGCCAGCGCCACGGTCGGTCGCGCCGCGGCTGACAGGTCGCCCGCCACCAGCACCCGGCGGATCGCCTGGGGCGCCCCAGCGGTGACGAGCACCGGCACGGTCGCGGCCCTTACGACGTTGAGACTCGTGCTGCCGCCGAACCAGCGCTCCATGATGCCGTGACGCTTGCCGCCCAGAACGAGCAGCCCGGCCCGCAACTCCTCGGAGACCTGTTGCAGGACGACCGCGGCCGGTCCGAACCGCACGTCCAGCATCTCGAACAACTCCGGGGCCACGCGGCCCCGGAGCGCCTCCGTCACCTGATGCCGGGCCACGGCGAGCTGCAGGCGCTGCATCTTCTGCACCTGCTCCGCGTCCCCGACCGCGGCCAGCGGCGCCCATTCGTCGCGCACCGCGTGCACCAGTCGGCACTCCGCCCCCGCGATCCGCGCGAGGCGATGGGCCAACTCCGCGGCCCCCACGCTTGCAGGCGACCCGTCCACTCCCACGACCAACGGTTCCCAGGACATAAGCGCTCTCCCGTGGTTGCGGCGTACGCCCCGAATGTGCCCGGGAATTCGTGAAGACAGCTTGAGACCGCCGCGAAGGAAGGTTGGCCTCGATCTCAAATCGGCTTCATGAAGCCCCGCCGATGTTGGAGGCATGCCAGTGCCCCTCAACCTCGAGATCGCCGCCCGCTTTGACGAGGTAGCGGAACTGCTCGCCGAGCAGGGGGCCAGCCGGTACCGGGTCGAGGCGTACCGCCATGGCGCGGAGACACTGCGCGGCTTGGCACGGCCGGTGTCCGACATCCTGCGGGATGAAGGCGTAGCGGGGCTAGAACGGCTCCCCGCGATCGGCGAGGCGCTCAGCCGGGCGATCCGCGCGGCCGTGGAAGCAGGGCGCCTCCCGATGCTGGACCGGCTGCGCGGCGAGACCGACGCCGTCCGGCTGCTCGCGTCCGTGCCCGGGATCGGCGGGGTGCTGGCCGACCGCCTGCACCACGAGTTGGGGATCGACACCCTCGAGGCCCTCGAGGCGGCGGCGTGCGACGGCCGGCTGGCCGGCGTGGCGCGGATCGGCGCCAAACGGCTAGCCGGCATCCGCGACTCCCTCGCGCAGCGCCTGGGTCGCATCCGGGCGCCGGCCGTGTCGGACGGCATGCCCGAGCCGCCCATCACCGACCTGCTGGCGGTGGATCGCGAGTATCGGACGCGCGCCGCGGAGGGCAGCCTCCGCACGATCGCACCGCGCCGCTTCAACCCCAGGCGCGAGGCTTGGCTTCCGGTGCTGCACACAGAGCGCGGCGGTCGCGACTACACGGCGCTGTTTTCCAACACGGAGCGCGCCCACGAGCTGGGCCGGACGCGGGACTGGGTGGTCCTGTACGTGGACGGCGGCCGGGGGGAGCGGCGCTACACGGCGGTGACCGCGCCGCGAGGGGTCATGATGGGCCGGCGCATCGTGCGCGGCCGGGAGGCCGAGTGTCTCGAGTACTACCGGCAGCGCGGTCTTCATCTCCCGGCGGAAGCGCCGGACTACGTCGAGGCGTGAGCGACTCATGGCACACACACAACTGATCTTCCGGGCTGCCGCGCGCGAGAAGGTGCTGCGCGGCGCGGCGGCGCTTGCGGACGCGGTCCGTGTGACGCTCGGGCCCAAGTCCAAGTGCGTCCTGATCGAGAAGAAGTGGGGCGAGCCGCTCGTGTGCAACGACGGCGTGACGATCGCCAAGGAAGTGGATCTCAAGGACCCCGAAGAGAATCTCGGGGCGCAGGTGCTGCGCGAGGCCGCGACGCGAACCGGGGACGCAGTCGGCGACGGCACCACGACGGCTACCCTGCTCGCCCACACGATCTTCGCCGAGGGTGTGCGCAACGTCGCCGCCGGGGCGAGCGCGATCGACCTGAAGCGGGGGCTGGAGCGGGCGCTGCACGTGGCCGTCGCGGCGCTGCGCTCGCTGTCGCGGCCGGTCAAAACAAAACGGGAGAAGGCCCAGGTCGCGGCCATCTCCGCTCACAATGACCTCACGATCGGCGAGCTCGTCGCCGACGCCGTCGAGAAGGTCGGCCCTGAGGGAGCGATGTCGGTCGAGGAAGCGAAGGGGATGGAGACCGCGCTCGAGGTGGTGGAGGGGATGCAGTTCGACCGCGGCTACCTGTCGCCCTATTTCATCACCGACCCGACCAAGATGGAGGCCGTGCTCGAGCAGGCGTTCATCCTGCTCTACGAGAAGCGGATCGCGAGCATGAAGGACCTTCTGCCGCTCCTCGAGCAGGTGGCCAAGATGAGCCGCAGCCTCCTGATCGTCGCCGAGGACGTCGAGGGCGAGGCGCTTGCGACGCTCGTCGTGAACAAGATCCGCGGCCTGCTCGCCTGCGTGGCGGTCAAGGCACCGGGGTTCGGGGACCGCCGCAAGGCGATGCTCGAGGACATTGCCATCCTCACCGGCGGGCGCGTTATCGCCGAGGAGATCGGCGTGAAGCTCGAGCACGTGAAGACCGATGACCTCGGGCGGGCAAAGCGGGTCGTCGTGGACCGGGAAAACACGACTATCATCGGCGGCGACGGCGCGAAGCAGGCCATCGCCGGCCGCTGTGACGAGCTGCGCAAGCAGATCAAGGACGCGACGTCGGATTACGACCGCGAGAAACTCGAGGAGCGGCTCGCGAAACTCGCGGGCGGCGTCGCGGTCATCCGCGTGGGCGCGCCGTCGGAAACGGAGCTCAAGAGCCGCAAGGAGGCCTTCGACGACGCGATCAGCGCCACCAAGGCGGCGATCGCGGAAGGCATCGTACCGGGGGGCGGCCTCGCGCTGTTGCGCTGCATCGAGGCGGTGGAGCGCGACGCGGAGGCGGCGGAGGGCGACGAGCGCACGGGCGCCCTGATCCTGCGGCGCGCGCTGGAGACGCCGACCCGCCAGATCGCGGAGAACTCCGCGGCGGACGGCGGCGTCGTGGTGGAGCGGATGCGCACCGGCTCGGGCAACTTCGGGTTCGACGCCGCGCGCGGTGAGTACGTCGACCTCGTCGAGGCCGGGATCATCGATCCGACCAAGGTCGTGCGGATCGCGCTCGAGAATGCCGTCTCGGTGGCGAGCGTGCTGCTCCTCACCGAGGCGACGCTGACCGAGCTCCCGGAGGAGAAGCCCGAAGCGCTGCAGCCGGCGGAGGCTATGTGACCCGTCTGCTGGCCGTGGTGACCGACCGCGCGCACGCACGGTTCTTCGACGTGGGCGAGTCGGGCGCGGTTGAGCTCACTTCGCTCAGCTCTCCCGCCATGCGGGGCGGCAAGTTCCACAGCGACCGCCAGGGCGGCCCCGGGTGGGGCGAGCACGCCTACCAGGGCCGCCTGCGCGAGGAGGAGCGCCGGCACCTAAGCGCCGTCACCGAGCGAGTCGCCGCATTCGAGCGCGAGCACCCGGACGCCGATGTCTTGCTGGCGGGGCCGGGCACCGCCGCCGGCACCCTGCGGCGCTTCCTCCCGCCCCAGCTCGGCGAGCGGGTCATTGGGACGGCGAGGCTCAATCCGCTCGAAGTGACGCCGGCCGTGGTGCACCGGACCGCGACGCAGCTCCGTGAGACGCACGAGCGCTCGGCGCAGCGCGCCCTCGTGGCCGCCGTCCTGGAAGGCCTGGGCACCGGCCACGCCGAGACCGGCGTCCGGGCGGTGCTACGGGCTTTGGCGCAAGGCCAGGTGCGCGCCCTGCTCGTCCGGGCCGACGTGCGCGGCGCCGGGTTCCGGTGCGCCGGCTCGGGCCGTCTCGTCCTCTCCGCCGCCGACTGCCTTGGCGAAGGCGACCCGGTCGCCGTGCCCGACATCGTCAGCGCCGCCGCCGACGAGGCCCGACGGCAGGGCGTACCGGTCACGCTGATCGATGATCCCGACATCGCGAAACCGATCGACGGCCTGGCGGCGCTGCTGCGGTTCAGTCCTCGCGACGGCCGCCCCGGCCCATGAACAGGCCGGCCAGCATCCCCGCCGCGGCACCTACGGCGGCGGCGATCCCGAGCTTCCTCTTCGAGTTGATCGGCACGAACTTCGTCTCTGCCTCGGAGATCTCGACGACCCCCACCGGCGCCGCAGAGGCTCCCAGGCCGTCGCCCTCACCCTCACCCTCCGCCCCGGCACCATGAGTCACTTTCGCGATAGGAATGATGGTCTTCCCGTCCACGTTGATCGGCTCGCCGTAGACGGTTTTCACCCCCGCCGTACCCCGGATCTTGTCGAGGGCACCCTCGATCAGCCGCGTTGCGCTCATACAATCCTCCCTTTCGCCACAAGCATCGCGGGTCGGCCGTGACGGCGGCGTGAGACGCGTGGGAAGAGAGCTTCTCACTCTCCTCACAGTGCTCTCAGAGCGACGTCACGACCTTGAGGTCAACGAGGCGACCGATGAACACGTCCGTGAAGACCGCCGCACCTCCGCGCGTAGTCCGCGACATCATGTCGCAGGACGTCGTGACGCTGAGCCCCGAGATGAGCCTGCGTGACGCGATCGAGCTGCTCGACCAGCAGCAGATCGGCGGCGCGCCGGTCGTCGCGAGTGGCGCCGTGATCGGGGTCATGTC
>JBGPOM010000005.1:0-18312 GCA_041488075.1 Gemmatimonadota bacterium | reverse complement strand
TCGTGTCATCCGAGCGCGGAGGCGTGCAGCTCGACGGCGTAGCCGTGCGCGATCGTGGCCACCAGCGAACGCGGTGTGAGGACGCTAACCTCCGCGGCGGCGTCGGGCCGCCACGGCGCGCCGTAGCCCTCGGGTGACCACGGCCGCAACGCGCCCGCGTGCACCAGGTACGGACGCCCGTCGGCGCCCGCGACCATCACGCCGCGCGGGAGGCGGGATACGCGCTCGACGTAGGTGCGCTTGCCGCGGGTGGCGTCGAGCCGCTCGGCGTGCAGCACGGCGTCGATCTCGTCGACCGACGGAACGGGCGCGGCCGCCGGCCGGGCCGCGATCCAGTGCTCGCGAAACACGAGGTAGCGGGCGCGCTGGCATTCGACACACGGGCGGTGACCGGCCGCGAGCGCGGTGGCCTCGTCGAGAAAGAACAGCTCGGTGTACCGGCCGGGCACCATGAGGGGCCGCCGGCGGCCCTTGAACTGCAGCACGCAGATGATCCAGCGCTTGCCCACGAACGCGCGCCGAATGCGCCGCTCGGCATCGTGCAGGCATCCGCGGTTGCCCATCAGCGTGCCGCGGGCCGGGGTCGCGATCAGCTCCCCGAACGGCGTGACGCGGTTCTGCCGGGGCACCCGGCCGCGCCCTACCCGCGCTGGGTCGCTTCCAGGTAGCGCTCGGCCTCCAGCGCGGCCATGCAGCCGGTGCCGGCCGCGGTCACCGCCTGCCGCCAGGTGAAGTCGGCGACGTCGCCGGCGGCGAAGACGCCGGGCACCGAGGTCTGGGTGGTGCCCGGCGCGACCTTCACGTACTCGCTGGGCAGCAGCGCGAGCTGACCCTTGAAGGGCGTGGTGTTGGGCTGGTGCCCGATGGCCATGAACAGTCCGTCGACGGGGCGCTCCGACATCTCGCCGGTCTTGAGATTGCGCAGGACCACCGCGGTGACCTTGCCGACGGCCGGATCGGCGATCGCCTCGATCACGCTGTCCCACACGAAGCTGATCTTGGGATTCTTGAACGCGCGGTCCTGCATGATCTTGGAGGCTCGCAACGTGTCGCGCCGATGGACGACCTCGACCTTGCGGCCCAGGCGGGCCAAAAAGAGCGCTTCCTCCAGCGCGGAGTCGCCGCCGCCGACGACCATGATGTTCTGGTCCTTGAAGAAGAACCCGTCGCACGTCGCGCAGGTGGACACGCCGCGGCCCAGCAGCTCGCGCTCGCCCGGCAGGCCCAGGAACTTGGACGAGGCTCCCGTGGCCACGATGACGGTCTCCGCCTCGTAGGTCGTCTCGCCCACACGCACCGCAAACGGCCGTCGCGAGAAGTCCACGGCCGTCACGTCCTCGGCGATCATGTCGGTGCCGAAGCGCTCGGCCTGCTTGCGCATCGTCTCCATCAGCTCCGGTCCCATGACGCCATCCACGAAGCCGGGGACGTTCTCGACCAGGGTCGTGAGCATGAGCTGGCCGCCCGCCTGCAGGCCCGAGATCATGAGCGGGGCCAGGTTCGCGCGCGCGGCATAGATCGCCGCCGTGTACCCCGCGGGCCCCGACCCGATGATGATCACCTTGCGTGTCGTCGCCATTCCTCGTGCCCTCTCCTCGCCCCCTTGAGATGCAGGATCCGCTCCAGCCGATCCTCAGCGGTCGACGATGGCCTCCAGCTCGGCGAGGTCGCGGATCTCGTAGAGGGGTGGTGCGATACCCGGGGGCAGCGGCTCTCGGCCGGGGTTGATCCAGGCCGAGTCCATGCCCATGCCGTGAGCGCCGGCCACGTCGATGTCGGCGCGGTCACCGACGAACAGCGTGCGCCGCGGCTCGACGCCGGTGCGGCGGATCGCCTCCTCGAAGATGTCCGCGCGCGGCTTGCGCCAGCCGACCTCGTCGGACACGACGATGGCGGCGAACAGCTCGCGCACGCCGGCGGCGTCCAGGATGGCCAGCGCCGTGGGCGTGTAGTCGAAGTTGGAGACGACCGCCAGCCGATGGTGCTGGGCCAGCCGCTCGAGCAGCGGCCGGTGATGCGCGGGGAAGTGGGCCGCCTTGGCCAGCTCGCGGCGATGGGCATCGATGAGCGCCAGGTCCAGCCCCGGCGGCAGGTCCTGGGGGTCGAGGGCCAGGCGCCGGAAGAAATCGGCGAAGCGCTCCCTGGCCGGCACCTCGCGATGGTCGATCGCTCGCAGCCGCTCGGCCTCGTGCCACGAGGCCTGCAGCGCGGCGTAGCAGCGCTCGATCGTGACGTCGGGGGCGTGGGCGGCCAGCACGGCGTGCAGGTAGGCGACCGTGGAGCGGACGGTCTTGCCGTTGATCTCGACCGTCGGCAGCCGCTCGCGCTCGAAGTGTACGAGCGTGTCGAAGAGGTCGAAGAAGACCGATGTGTAGGCCACTAGAGCGGTTTCCTCTTCGCGTACCCCTCGCTGAGCCCGTGCCAGTGCGTGATCCGCTCCTCGCCATAGCGCCAGCAGAGGTTCACCTCGCGGCCCTCGCGCAGGTGCAGGAAATCCACGAGGCCGAGTCCCAGGTCCTTCGGCACGCCGCCCATCCCCTGGATCGCCGCCAGCCCCTCCTGCGCCGTGCGCGCGCTGCGATCGAGCCGCTCGCGGGTGGCTCGCCAGGCAGCCTGGTCCACGACGCCACCGCCGGCCATCGTGATCCGCTGCTGCTCCCGCTCCAGCCACGCGCGCGCCTCGCCGCCCTCGGCGTGCGCGGCCATGACGCGCTCCATGATCGGCGTCAGGCGCGGAATGAGCCGCTCGACCTCCTCGGGGCCGAAGTAGCGGTCAGACACGGCGCAACGCCAGTCCCTGCTCGACGAACACGGCGTGGACTTCCCGGGGCCCGTGTACGCCGCGCGTGAGCGTGAGCTCGATGTCGGCGGTGCGACTGGGACCCGTGATGACGTTGATCGACGCACCCCGCCACGGCGGCGCCGTTCCGTCGTGCCAGGCCTCCAGCACGAGGCCCGCCTGCACGAGCGACTCGACCAGCACCTCGCGGTCGAAGACGGCGACGTGGCACGCCGGCAGCAGCGACGCCGAACGCGGGCGCCCGGCCCCGGAGACGACCACCAGGCTGCCGGTCTCGGCCACGGCCAGGTCCGCGCCGGTCACGCCGAGGTCGGCCGCCGCGGCCAGCGCCCGCCGCCGCTCACGCTCGTTGCCGGCGACCTCCGCGTCCGGGGCGGCGACGGCCTCGAACCCCCGCGTCGTCAGCGGCGCCACGACGTCCAGGCCGAGCGCGCCGGCATGCCACGCGACGACCCGGCGCACGCCGCGCTCGCTCGCGATGCGCGCGACGGCCTCGGACGCCTCGCGCACGTCGGGCACGCGGTGGAACACGCCGCCCACGCGCTCGAACTCGTGCTGGAAGCGCTGGAGGTTCTCACGCCAGCGCTCCGAGAGCTCGCGGCGCAGGACGTCGAGCCGCTCGCGCGGTCGGGCCGGGCGAACCGACGGCGCCATCGGGGCCAGCTCGCGCGTGCGCCCCATCTCGGCCCGGATCCGGTCGAAGAACTCGGCCCGGCTGGTCACCGGCGCCCCGCTCGCTCGAGCTCGGCCCAGCGCTCCTGGAAGGTGCGCGCGGCGATGGGTGGCAAGTCGCGCGTGCGCGTCCAGTCACTGAAGACGAGCGGCACCCGGCGGATGACGTCGCCCCGGACGAAGGGCCGCTGCACCAGTCGAGCGAGCCGCGCGGCCACCCGATAGAGCGCCGGGTGCTGCAGCAGCCGGCCCAGCGCGCCGAAGACGACGCGCTCCGACCACGGCGCGATGCGTCGCTCGCTCACGTCCTTGCGCAGCTCGATCAGCATCCGCGGAATGTCGATGCGCACCGGGCACGCCTCGAGGCACGCCCCGCACAAGGACGACGCGTGGGCGAGATCCTTGACCGACTCCGTGCCGTTCAGCATCGCGGTCAGGAGAATGCCGATCGGCCCCGGGTAGGTGTAGCCGTAGGCGTGGCCGCCGATCTGCCGGTACACCGGACACACGTTGAGGCAGGCGCCGCAGCGCAGGCAGGACAGGGCCTCGCGGAGCGGGCCGGCGATCTGCCGGATGCGGCCGTTGTCGAGCAGCACGAGGTGGAACTCCTCGGGCCCCTCCAGCTCGCCGCCCCGGCGAGGGCCGTCCACGAGCGAGGTGTAGACGGACAGCTTCTGGCCCGTCGCGCTCTTGGCCAGGATTGCCAGGAACACCGCGAGGTCGGTCATCGACGGAATGACCTTCTCGACGCCCATCACGGCCACGTGCACGCGCGGCAGCGAGGTCACCATCCGGCCGTTGCCCTCGTTGGTCACCAGCACGATGGTGCCGGTGTCGGCGACGCCGAAGTTGGCGCCGCTGATCCCCAGGTCGGCCTGCAGGAATTTCTCGCGCAGCTCCTCCCGGGCGATCCGCGTCAGCACCTCGGGGTCGGCCACGGTCTCGCGCTTGAGCTCGCGGGCGAACAGCTCGGCCACCTGCCCCTTCGTCTTGTGGATGGCCGGCGCGATGATGTGCGAGGGACGCTCGTGGGCGAGCTGGATGATGTACTCACCGAGGTCGGTCTCGATCGGTGTCACCCCGGCCGCCTCCAGCGCGTCGTTGAGGTGAATCTCCTCGGTGGCCATGGATTTGGATTTCACCGCCGTGCGGGCCCCGGTCCGCCGGGCGATATCCAGCACGATCCCGCGGGCCTCCTCGGAGGTCGTCGCGTAGTGCACGTGACCGCCGCGCCGCTCGACGTTGTCGATCAAGCGATCCAGATAGTGATCGAGGCGCTGCAGCGTCGCCTCCTTGATCTCCCGGGCGCGATCGCGCAGCGCCTCGCCCTCGGGGAACTCGTCGAACGCCTCGCGCCGCAGGCCGATGAACTTCGTGGTGGCGATCGTCAGCGCTTCCTGCAGGAACGAGTCGCGGAGCGCCTGTCCCGCCCGCTCGCGGAAGGGTGTGGCCGGCTCGGACTCGCTCACCGCGGCGTCTCCTCGGGTGCGAGGACCTCGGCCAGGTGCAGGGCCCGCACGCGGGAGCCGCGGCGCGACAGGCCGCCGCGCATCTGCATGAGACACCCCGCGTCGCAGGCGACCACGGCGTCGGCGCCGGTCGCCTCGACGCTGGCGAGCTTCTTGTCGAGGATCGCCGTCGAGACCTCGGGCAGGCGGACCGCGAACGAGCCGCCGAAGCCGCAGCACTCGTCGCTTCCCGGCAGCTCGACGAACTGGGAGCCGGACAGGTCGCGGAGCAGGGCGCGCGGGCTCTCCGACTCGTGCAGGCCGCGCAGGAGATGACAGGAGTCGTGGTACGTGAGCCGGCCCCCGACGGCGCTGCGAAACCGCCGCCGTCCCAAACGCCTCACGAGGAACTGCGACAGCTCGTGCGTGCGTCCGGCCAGCCGCTCGGCGGCCGTGCGATCGGCGGGGTCGGTCATGAGCCCCGGGTACTCGTGCTTGACCATCCACGCGCACGATCCCGACGGCACCACGACCTGCTCGGCGTCGCGGAACAGCCCGATCGTGCGCCGGGCGACGGCGGCGGCCGCCGCGTGATATCCGGAGTTGAACAGCGGCAAGCCGCAGCACGTCTGCCCGGCCGGGAACTCCACGGTCACGCCGAGACCCCGGAGCAGGCGCACGATCTTCTCGCCGACCTCGGGGTAGAACACGTCGCCCAGGCAGGTGACCATGAACGCTGTTGTAGCGGGTGCTGTTGTCGCGGGTGCCGCCAGCCCGGGTCGGTTCGTGGGTGGCCTGTTCAAGACGCGGCCTGGCTCTGCCTACGCGTGCGGAGGGGGCGGCGAGACGAGCACGAGGAGCAGCAGCCGTGCGCCCGAGTCGTTCGCCACGCCGTGGGCGGCGCCGGCCGCGGCGACGATCGCCTCGCCCGGCTCCAGCGTCTCCTCGACGCCGCCGACCGTGAAGCGGCCCCGGCCCTCGAGGACGACGTAGACCTTGTCCTGATCGTCGTGCGTGTGGACCTTCTGCGCCTGGCCTGGCTCCAGCGCATAAATGTCCAGCTGGACCCGCGGCGTGGCCGCCAGCGTGATCTTCGCCATCCGGTCGGCCGCGAAGCGCGCGTGGTCACGGAAGCGGATCTTCATGGCTCGCTCACCCCCGCCGCCCGGGCCAGCAGCGTCACCGGGTGGACGATCTCGAGATCCAGGCCGGCCGCGCGGGCGCCCTTGGCGATCTGCATCAGGCAGCCGGGGTTGCCGGCGGCGACGACGCGGGCGCCGGTCTCGGCGATACGCGCGAGCTTCAGGTCGAGGAGGCGATCGGCCATGTCCGGCTCGAGGATATTGTAGACGCCGGCGCTGCCGCAGCAGAGCTCGCTGTCGCCCAGCTCGACCAGCGTGAGACCCGGAATGCGCCGCAGCAGCTCGCGCGGGGCGCGGCGTACCTGCTGGCCGTGCGCCAGATGACAGGCGTCGTGATACGTCACCGTGAGCGGCAGCCGCCCCAGCGGCAGCGGGGCGTCGACGAGCAGCTCGGTGACGTCACGGACCCGCGCGCCGAGCCGCGCCGCCGGGGAGTCGGGCAGCCAGTGCTCGTACTCGCGCATCGCCGAGCCGCAGCCCGCCGCGTTCGTCACGAGGTAGTCCACGTCATCCGGAAACGCCACGGCGAGCGCCTGCGCCCGCTCGCGGAAGGTCCCGACGCGGCCGGCGTGCAGCTCGAGGGCGCCACAGCAGGCCTGCGTGCGCGGGATCACGACGTCCCAGCCCGCCAGCGACAGCAGGCGCAGCGTGTCGCGGTTGACCTCGTGGAAGAGGTAGCGCTGCACGCAGCCGGTGAGCAGGGCGACACGCCCGCGCGCCTTGCCGCAGGCCGGCACGTACTCCGGCAGCGTCTGCTCGTTCGGTACGCGCTCGAGCAGCGCGTCCAGCGCCGCCAGCCGCGGAAACCGCGCGAGCGCGCCGCTGGCCCGCACCAGTCGCTGCAGGCCCCAGCGCCGGTACCGCCGCGCCAGGCCGAGCGCGGCACCGAGCCGGCCAGGGTGCGGGAAGACGGCGAAGAGCAGCTCCATGAGCCATCGCTGGCGCGCCGGCCGGCCTCGCCGCTCGGCGTCGCCGCGGGCGATCTCGAGCAGCGTGCCGAACTTGACGCCGGCCGGGCAGGCCGTCTCGCAGGCTCGGCAGCCCAGGCACAGGTCGAGATGGCGCGTGTACGTCTCGCTCGGCTCCAACCGCCCCTCGGCGACCGCCCGCATCAGGTACAGGCGTCCGCGGGGCGAGTCCATCTCTTCGCCGAGCACGCGGTAGGTCGGGCATTGGGGGAGACAAATCCCGCAGTGCACGCACGTACGCAGCATGGTTATTGTAGCGGGGTCCGCGAGCCCGGGTAAGGTCGTGGGTGGCCTGTTCGAGATGGTGGCCGGCTCCGTCATGTGGGGTCGACCCGCTTCGCCCTGCCGTCGATCCGCTCCGTCATGTGCGTCGATCCGTCAGATGCGGCCGACGAAGCGGCCGGGGTTGAGGGTGCGCTCGGGGTCGAACTGCTGCTTGAGCGCGCGCATGAGCGCGAGCGACGGCGCGGGCACCGCCCCCCACGGATCGACGCGCGTCCGGAGCGCCGGGGCGCCGCGCTCGATGACGACGCTGCCTTCGTCGGCGGCGACGAACGCGCGCAGCCGCTCGATGGCCGTGGCGAGGAGCCCGGGCTCCCCCTGCCCGACCGCGACGCGAAGCAGGCCGAGCGAGGCGCAGCCCGTCATCACCACCCCGCCGGCGCCGCTCAGCGCGGCTCGCGCCTCGTCGAGCGTGGCGGCCACCCGGGCGGCGAGCGTGCTCACGGCGAGCCGCGTCGTCCCCGTTCCCGCCAACATGCGGTCGTACGTCCGCCAGAACCCGGGACCCATCGTCTCCGCCCGCGCGTGCATCCGGTCGGCCGCGGCTGTGATCGCGGCCTGCTGGGCGCGCACCGCGGGCGCGACGCTGCCGAACGAGACGACGACGGCGGCGGCGGCCGGGGGGAGCCCGCTCGCCGCCAGCGCCGCGCCGTCCAGCAGCTCCACGCGGTTGGGCTGGAGCGTCGAGTCGACGATGAGGGCCGCGAGCTCCTGGGCGGCGTCGACGCTGCGGACGGCCACCAGGCACGTCGCCTCGGACTCCGGCAGCGGGTGCAGCCGCAGCGTCAGCTCGCCGAGGACCGCCAGCGTGCCGAGCGAGCCGACGAGCAGCTTGGGCACGTCGTAGCCGGTCACCGACTTCACCACCCGCGCGCCGCCCCACGTCAGCACACCGTCGGCCTGCACGAACCGCACGCCGAGCAGCAGATCGCGCATCGTGCCGTACCGGGCCCGCAGCGGACCACTGGCCGCGGTGGCGGCGATTCCCCCCAGCGTGCGCCCGCTCCAGCCCGGCGGATCCAGCGGCAGCGTCTGACGATGCGCGGCCAGCCGCGCGGCGAGCGCCCCCGCGGTGACGCCGGCTTGCACGGTCGCCGTCATGTCCTCCGGATTGTGCTCGACGATCGCGTCGAGCCCGGCGAGATCGAGGACCAGATCGACGCGCTCGATCGGAATGCCGAGGGCCAGGGCGGTGCCGCTCCCTCTCGGCACGACGGCGAGTCTCTCGTCGTGAGCGAGGGCCACGATCCGGGCGGCTTCGTCGAGCGTCCGCGGTCGGACGACGATCTGCGGCTCCCGGCCGTCGACGGCCGCCGCCCGTCGCGCGGCCGGCGCGTCGCTGGCGCCGGCCGGACCCACGATCGACGCCAGCGCGTCCCCGAGGGCGCGCGTGGTCACGCTCACACCCACGTCCCCGCCGGGAGCACCGGCCGCTGGGGCCGGAACCCCTCGCCGCACGCCGGGTGCGAGGGCAGCAGCTTGCCCGGATTCATGATGCGGTCGGGGTCGAACACGCCGCGAATGCGGTACATGAAGTTGAGGTCGGCGTCGGCGTACTGCAGCGGCAGGTTCTTGCACTTGTCCAGCCCGTTGCCGTGCTCACCGGTGACGCTACCCCCCAGCGCGATGCACGCCCGTAGCAGCTCCTCGTTGGCGGCCATGGCGCGCTCGAGCTCGTCGGGGACCCGATCGTCGTAGCAGATCATCGGATGCAGGTTGCCGTCGCCGGCGTGAAACACGTTGGCGATGAGCAAGCCGTAGCGCGCGCCGATCGCGACGATCTCCCGCATGATCTGCGGCAGCTTCGAGCGCGGCACCACGGCGTCCTGGAGCAGGTAGGCGGCGGTGAGGCGTCCGACGGCGCCCGCCGCCTCCTTGCGCCCCTTCCAGAGCAGCGCGCGCTCGGTCTCGTCGCGAGCCACGCTGACCGACAGCGCGCCTGTCTCGCGGCAGAGGGCCGCCGCCCGGTCACCCTGCGCCTCGACCTCCGCGCGCGGCCCGTCGAGCTCGATCAGCAACACGGCGCCGGCGCCTTCCGGATAGCCGGCGCCGGTGCCGGCGTTGATCGCCGTGATGATCGCCTCGTCCAGCATCTCGAGCGCGGCGGGGATCATCCCCGAGGCGATGATCGCCGACACCGTCTCCGAGGCCTCGACGACCGTGCGGAACGCGGCCAGCACCGTCTTGACCGCCTCCGGCAGGTGCGTGAGGCGCACCGTCACCGCCGTCACCAGGCCGAAGGTGCCCTCGGAGCCGACGGCGATGCCCGTGAGGTCGTAACCCGGATGGTCGACCGTCTTGCCACCGAGCCGCACGAGGTCGCCGCTGCCGGTCACCACCTCGAGGCCGAGCACGTGGTTGGTCGTGATCCCGTACTTCAGACAGTGCGGGCCGCCCGCGTTGGTGGAGACGTTGCCGCCGATGGAGGAGACCATCTGGCTGGATGGATCGGGCGCGAAGAACCAGCCACGCTCGCGCACGGCGTTCGACAGCCACAGGTTGATGAGGCCGGGCTGCACGGTGGCGCAGCGGTTCGGTAGATCGACCTCGAGGATCGACGCCATGCGGTTCAGCGACACCATGACGCCGCCCTGCGGCGCCATCGCACCGCCGATCAACCCCGTCCCCGACCCCCGCGGCACGATCGGCACCCGTGCCGCCCGACACAACCGCACGATGGCCTGCACCTGCTCCGCGCGGCTCGGCAGCGCCACCGCGTCCGGCGCCCCCTTGTAAAACGTATGCATATCGCACTCGTACACCATCCGCCCCTCAGCCGTGAGCACCAGCTCCCCTGCCCCGAGGATGCGCTCCAGCTCCGAAACGACGTCCGCACTCAGCGCCATCGCACGAGCAGTTTACCCCGTCACCCCCAGAATGAACCTCCGGACTACCGAGCCACATCGACACGCGTCCACGAGCTCAAACGGGGGGCGACGATGAGGGCGAACGCTTCGAGCCGAGGACAACCGTGCGGATGACACCTCGAGCGGCGGCTTGGCCGCCGCAATCCTGCAGTTGGGGGGAGGCAGCGAGGAGCGCGCCGCTAGGCGAGCGACGACCGCCGGAAGGGGGGCGCAGCCCCCCTCCGGGTGAGCGCTAGCCCCCCTCCGGGCTGATCCGCCAGGTATCCCCGGAGGTCAGCAGCGTGGCGATGTCGCCGGGGCCGCGGTCGGCGAGCGCGCGCCGCTCCTGCTCCAGCATCACGTCCTCGTAGATGGGCGCGGCGATGTCGACCAGGACCCCGATGGGCACCGGGAAGTCGGGCGCGAACAGGTCGGCGAGCAGCTTGGCCGCGTTGACGTTCTTCTCGTCGTGGATCCAGAGCGCGCTCTCCTGGACGGTGGAGGGGTCGACCACCTTCGGCATCACGCCGTCCATGATCACGGCCTTGCGCGCGTCGGGTGGTCCGAACACCAGCGGCTTGCCGTGCTGCAGCTTCAGCTCGTACATGAGCTTCGATTCCTTGTCGTAGATGACCTTCCAGGCGAGGTCGTTGTACACGTTGCAATTTTGCAAAATTTCGAGGAAGGCCGTCCCCCGGTGGGCGGCGGCGCGCTTCAGCATCTCGTCCATGTGGGGGATGTTGCGGTCCACCGTGCGTCCCACGAACGTCGCGCCACAGCCCAGCGCGAACGCCAGCGGGTTGACCGGCCGATCGGCCGAGCCGAGCGGCGTGGACTTGGTCACCTTGCCCAGCTCGCTGGTCGGCGAGTACTGGCCCTTGGTGAGCCCGTAGATGCGGTTGTTGAACAGCAGCACGGTGACGTCCACGTTGCGGCGCAGCACGTGCAGCATGTGGTTGCCGCCGATGGACAGCCCGTCGCCGTCACCGGTGACCACGAAGATCTTCAGCTCGGGCCGCGCCACCTTGAGGCCGGTGGCCAGGGCCGGCGCCCGGCCGTGGATCGTGTGGAAGCCGTACGTGTTCATGTAGTACGGGAACCGGCTGGAGCAGCCGATGCCCGAGATGAACACGATGTTCTCCCGGGGGATGCCGAGGTCCGGCATCGACTTCTGGATGGCGCTCAGGATCGCGTAGTCACCGCATCCCGGGCACCAGCGAACGTCCTGGTCCGACTCGAAGTCCTTCTTCGTGTACTTGGGGGTCGCGGCACCCGCCCCGGTCGCGCTCATGGCTGACTCCCGGTCAGTTGGTTGATGGCGTCCTGGATTTCGTCGCTGGCCAGTGGCAACCCCCGCACGCGGTTGAAGCCCACCGCGTCCACGAGGTACTCCGCCCGCAGCACCCGCACGAGCTGGCCGCTGTTGATCTCGGGCACCAGCACCTTGCGGTACTCACGCAGGATGTGACCCAGGTCGGGCGGCAGCGGGTTGAGGTGGCGCAGGTGGATCGACGCGACGGACTGGCCCGCGGCCTGCGCGCGCTCGACGGCGGCGGTGATCGATCCGTAGGTCCCGCCCCAGCCGACCACGAGCAGGTCGCCGGTGGCGGGGCCGTTGATCGAGGTCGGCGGGATCTCCTGGCCCACGCGCCGCACCTTCTCGGCGCGCATGCGGACCATGTGATCGTGGTTCTCCGGATCGTAGGAGATGTTGCCGGTCACGTCCTGCTTCTCGATGCCGCCGATGCGGTGCTCGAGGCCCGGCGTCCCCGGGCGCACCCAGGGCCGGGCCAGCGTGGCCGGATCGCGCAGGTAGGGGAAGAACCCCTCCGTCTCGGTGCGGAAGCTCACCGGGATCTCGGGCAGCGTCTTGATGTCCGGGATCAGCCAGGGCTCGGAGCCGTTGGCCAGATAGCCGTCGGAGAGCACCATCACCGGCACCATGTACTTCACGGCCAGCCGCACCGCCTCGTAGGCGATGTAGAAGCAATCACCGGGCGTGGCCGGCGCGATCACCACCACCGGCGACTCGCTGTTGCGGCCGTAGAGCGCCTGCATGAGGTCGGCCTGCTCGGTCTTGGTCGGCAGGCCCGTGCTCGGCCCCCCGCGCTGGATGTCGAAGATCACGAGCGGCAGCTCCGCGGTGACCGCCAGCCCGATGGCCTCGCCCTTGAGCGCGATACCCGGCCCACTCGAGGCGGTGACCCCGATGCAGCCGCCGAAGGAGGCCCCGATCGCCGCGGTGACCGCCGCGATCTCGTCCTCGGCCTGGAACGTGCGCACCCGGAATCGCTTGTGCAGCGCCAGCTCGTGGAGGATGTCGCTCGCGGGCGTGATCGGATAGGCGCCGAACACCACCGGGATCTTCGTGCGTTCGGCGGCGGCGAGCAGCCCCCAGGCCAGGGCGCGGTTGCCGGTCATGCTGCGGTAGACGCCCGGGGGCATCTCGGCCGGCTCGACCCCATAGTGCTCGGCGAACATCTCCGCCGTCTCGCCGAAGGCGTGGCCGGCCTTGAGCGCGCGCGTGTTGGCTTCCACGAACTCCGGCCGCTTGGCAAATCGCTTCTTGATCGCGTCCAGCGTCGGATCGAGCGGCCGCGTGTAGATCCAGGACACGAGCCCGAGCGCGAAGAAGTTCTTGCAGCGGTCCTTCTCCTTGGCGTTCAGCGGCATGTCCTCGAGCGCCTTCTTGGTCAGCCCCTCCATGTCGACCAGGTGCAGGCGGTACTTCTCGCCCAGCGCCGGATCATCGAGTGGGTTCTTGGCGTAGCCGGCCTTGTCGAGGTTCCGCTGGTCGAAGGCGGACGGGTTCACGATGAGGAGACCGCCCGGCTTGAGATCCGCGAGATGCACCTTGAAGGCGGCCGGGTTCATCACCACCAGCGCGTCCAGCTGATCACCCGGCGTGTAGACCCGCTGGCTGCCGAACTGGAGCTGGAAGCTCGAGACGCCGAAGAGCGTGCCGGCGGGCGCCCGGATCTCGGCCGGAAAGTTGGGCAGCGTGGAGATATCGTTGCCGGCCCACGCCGCCTCGGTCGTGAATTGCTCGCCGGTCACCTGCATGCCGTCGCCCGAGTCCCCCGCGAAGCGAATCACGGCGCGCGTGAGGGTGCGGCGGGGCTTCTGCGCTGCCCGGGTGGCGGCGACGCTCTCACTCATCTATCACTGTCCTTTCCGTTCAGGGGCGTGCCCCTATCAACCGCAGATTGCAGGCGGAGTGGCTCTGGTCACCTTGGGTGTCTGGGAGGCGCGATCAGAGGCCCGACACTCCTCAGTCATGCTACCCAAACGCCTGAATAGAAGCAAGGTTGTCCGCGGTCGGACCGCCAGACCGCCAGACCGCCGGCCTGAGGACCGATCCCTCCCGCCTATAGCTCCAGCAACTCCAACTTGGGAGACCGGGTGAGGTTCCGGCAGCCGCCCGGCTCGACCAGGACCATGTCCTCGATGCGCACCGCCCCCCGCCCCGGATAGTAGAGACCCGGCTCCACGGTGACCACATGCCCGGTCTTCAGCTCGTAGTCCAGCCGGCTGATCCGCGGCAGCTCGTGGATGTCGAGGCCGACCCCGTGGCCGGTGCCGTGGAAGAACCCCTGGTTGCGGCCATTGACCACCCCGGTCGTGTACCCCCGGGCCTCGAGGGTCCGGTTCACCTCGGTGTGGATGGCGCCCCCGGAGGCCCCGTCCCGGATCAGCTCGATGCCACGGAGCTGGCTGGCGAGGACGGCGTCGTATAGCCGGCGGAGCTCGTCCGGGGCCTT
The DNA here is from genome assembly GCA_041488075.1 of Gemmatimonadota bacterium. Classification (GTDB taxonomy): domain Bacteria; phylum Gemmatimonadota; class Gemmatimonadetes; order Gemmatimonadales; family GWC2-71-9; genus 20CM-2-65-7. The sequence goes on along the minus strand of JBGPOM010000005.1, from coordinate 4,393 downwards.
GCCCTTCACCACGGTGCGGGTCATGTCGGCGTAGTAACGCGTCTGTGACGAGCGGGGGAAAATGTCGAAGATGATGCCCTGGTTGGGCCGGATGGGCCCCGTGCCCTGGTTGTGGGGATCCACCCCCTGCTCGCCGCAGGCGATGATGGTGTGCTCGGCGATGCAGTCGTTCTCCATCAGGGAGACGTTGACGATCTTCTTGAGGTCCTCCGAGGTCAGCGGCCGGCCCTGGTAGAGCACCTCGTCGCCGCGGATGACGCTCTCCCGGAGGATCCGCAGGGCCGCCTCCAGGGCCGTCTCGGTGTGGCGCTGGGTCTGCTCGATGGCCGCCACCTCCTCCGCGATCTTCGCGACCCGCTCCGGCAGGAACGGGCTCGGCCGAGGGGTGACCGTGATCCCCCGCTCGCGGAGCCGGTCGGCCAGCTCCAGCGGGAAGTCGCCCGGCACCTCGACCGCCTTGGCCCCGTAGTCCTCCAACAGGAGGCTCACGGTGTCGGTGAGCTTGGGCGACGGCCACCGCTGGCGGGCCTTGGCGTCCCATTGAGACAGCGAGAGCACCTCGGCCACCCGCGCCTGCGCGCGGGCTCGATCCACCTCGAGGTCGGACATGAGCAGGATCTTCCGGCCGTCGACCTCGAGGAACACGAAGGGATCCGGCGCCAGGAAGCGGCAGGCGTAGTAGAGGTTCGAGTCGGCCTCGCTGGCCGCGATGATCAGGGACGGGGGGGAATCGCTCATGCGCCGGCTCCTCGTCGGGTCTCGTGAGGGGAGCGGGGGACGCTCATGCGGACTACCGTATCACGGCTGGGGTATCACGGCGTCCCGTCGACCGGTTTCTGGAGCTGCTCGATGAAGCGCGCCACCACCGGCGTGAGCCTCCGGCCGCGGCGGCGGATGATCCCGATCGGCCGCACGAGGCCGGGCAGCCCGAGCGGCGTCACCGCCAGCGTACGCATCCCGGATTCGTTGAGCACGGTGGGCCGGGGCAGGATGCTCACCCCCGCATTGATGCCGATGGCCTGCTTGATGGTTTCCACGTTGTCGAACTCCATGACCACCTCGACCTTGACGTCGTGCTGCTTGAGCGCGCGATCGATCGCCTTGCGGATGGCCAGGTCACGATCGAAGGCCACGAACTTCTCGCCCTGCAGCTCGGCGGGGGCGACCGAGCGCCGGCGGGCGAGCCGGTGGGCCGGATGCGCCACCAGCACCATGGGCTCCATTCGGAGCGGCAGCACGGTGAGCGCGCGGGTGGGAGCCGGATAGGACAGGATGCCGACGTCGGCTTCGTCGTTGAGCACCGCCTCGACCACCTTGTGGGGGTGCAAGCACTCGAGCAGCACGCGCGCCTGCGGATAGGCCGACATGAAGGGCTGCATGTGGCGGCTCATGTCGTGGAGGCCCACCGAATAGATCGCGGCCACCCGCACCGTGCCTTCCACGCGCTCGCGCGCCGCGGCGAGGTCCGCCCGCGCCTTCTCGAATCCCTGCAGCAGCGCCCGGCAGGCCTCGTCGAACGCCCGCCCTTGCTCGGTGGCCAGGAGCGGGCGGCGCGAGCGGTCGAGGAGCGCGGCGTCCAGCTCGGCCTCGAGCTGCTGGATGGCCTGGCTCGCCGCCGACTGGGAGACCGAGTTGGCGGCGGCGCCGCGCGAGAAGCTGCGGAGGCGGACCACGTCGCAGTAGAGCTTGAGCGTCTCGAGGTTCACGGGCCTCACGCTAGCACTATTAGCAAGTCTAATGCGATGATTTCTTACTTTGTGCTTGGCTAATGATTTCGTTCCGTGTAGTCTCACGGGACAAGTGCGGCAGCGCGGCGGCTGCCGTGTTCAACGAACGGGGCCCCGGCGTTCGACCGCCGGGGTGGAGAGGGCGATGCGCGAACTCACGTCAGCGACGACCCCGGGGCTGCCCCCGGCGCAGGGCCTGTACGACCCGGCCCACGAGCACGACGCCTGCGGCGTCGGCTTCGTGGTGGACATCCAGGGCCGCAAGTCCCACGCGATCGTCAGCCAGGCTCTCACGGTCCTGAAGAATCTCCTGCACCGCGGGGCCTGCGGCTGCGAGGTGAACACCGGCGACGGCGCGGGCATCCTCATCCAGATGCCGCACCGCTTCCTCGCGCGCGAGTGCGCGGGGCTCGGCATCTCCCTCCCCGCCCCCGGGCACTACGGTGCCGGGCTCGTCTTCCTGCCGCGTGACGCGGACGACCGCGCCGAGTGCCGGGCCATCCTGGAGCGCATCGCGGTCGAGGAGGGGCAAGTCCCGCTCGGCTGGCGCCCGGTTCCCACCGATTCCTCCCCGATCGGCCCCACCGCGCGCTCGGTGGAGCCGGTGTTCGAGCAGGTGTTCGTCGCGCGCGGCGCCGGCGTGCCCGACCGGGCCGCCTTCGAGCGCAAGCTCTACGTCATCCGCAAGCGGGCCGAGCACGCGGTGCGGAACAGCTCGCTCGCAGAGCGGAAGTACTTCTACCTCCCGAGCCTGTCCGCCAACACGCTCATCTACAAGGGCATGCTCTCGGCCGACCAGATCGAGAGCATGTTCCCCGACGTCACCGACCCGCTGGTGGAGTCGGCGCTGGCGCTCGTCCACCAGCGGTTCTCGACCAATACGTTCCCGTCGTGGCCGCTCGCCCACCCGTATCGCTTCATCGCCCACAACGGCGAGATCAACACGCTGCGGGGCAACATCAACTGGATGCGCGCGCGCGAATCGCTCTGCCACTCGGCCCTCCTGGGTGAGGACCTCAAGAAGATCGTGCCGATCGTGGTGGAAGGCGGCAGCGACTCGGCGGTCTTCGACAACGTGCTCGAGTTCCTCGTGATGGCGGGCCGGCCGCTGCCCCTGGCCGTGCTCATGATGATCCCGGAGGCCTGGAGCGGGCACGAGTCCATGAGCGAGGAGCGGAAGGCCTTCTACGAGTACCACGGCTGCCTGATGGAGCCGTGGGACGGGCCGGCCTCCATCGCGTTCACGGACGGCACCGTGATCGGCGCGGTGCTCGACCGGAACGGCCTGCGCCCGTCGCGGTACTACGTCACCAAGGACGGCATGGTGGTGATGGCCTCCGAGGTCGGCGTGCTCGACATCGCGCCCGAGCGCGTGCTGCTGAAGGAGCGCCTGCATCCGGGGCGGATCTTCCTGGTGGACACGGCCCAGGGCCGCATCATCGACGACGCCGAGCTCAAGCACACCTATGCCACGCAGTATCCCTACGGCGAGTGGCTCAAGGCCTATCTCACGCCCATCGACAGCTTGCCCGAGCCCCCCAGCGTGCCGGAGCCGGACCACGAGACGGTGCTGGAGCGGCAGCAGGTCTTCGGCTACACCCACGAGGATCTCCGCCTGCTCCTGGGCCCCATGGCCGCCGGCGGCGAGGAACCGGTAGGTTCCATGGGCACCGACACCTCGCTCGCGGTGCTCTCCGAGCGCCCGCGGCTCCTCTACGACTACTTCAAGCAGCTCTTCGCGCAGGTGACCAACCCGCCGCTCGACGGCATCCGCGAGGAGCTGATCACCCAGATCGCGACCAGCATCGGCCCCGAGGGCAACCTGCTCGAGCCCGTGCCCGAAGCGTGCCGCCAGATCAAGCTCAAGACGCCGATCCTGCACAACGAGGAGCTGGCCCGCATCCGCCACGTGGACCTGCCCGGCTTCAAGACCACCACCGTGTCCATGCTCTTCCCGGTCGCCGAGGGCGCCCCGGGCCTCGAGCGTGCGATGGACGAGCTGTGCCGGCAGGTGAGCCGGGCGGTGGCGGACGGCTGCACGTTCCTGATCCTCTCCGACCGCGGGGTGGACGCGACGCACGCGCCGATCCCGGCGCTGCTCGCCACCGCCGGCGTCCATCACCACCTGATCCGCGAGGGCACTCGCTGCAAGATCGGCTTCGTCATCGAGACCGGCGAGGCGCGGGAGGTCCACCACATGGCCCTGCTGCTGGGCTACGGGGCGGGCGCGATCAATCCCTACCTCGCCTTCGAGAGCCTCGACGACATGATCCGCCAGGGCCTCCTGCCCGGGCTCGATCACAAGACCGCAGTCAAGAACTACATCAAGGCACTGAACAAGGGCGTGCTGAAGGTGATCTCCAAGATGGGGATCTCGACCATCCACTCCTACCGCGGCGCCCAGATCTTCGAGGCTATCGGGCTCGGCAAGCCGCTGATCGACCGGTACTTCACCTGGACCGCGTCCCGCATCGGCGGCGTCAGCCTCGAGATCATCGCCCAGGAAGCGCTGGCCCGTCACCGGCGGGCGCACCCGGAGCGGCCGGTGGGCGCCCGGGAGCTGGCCTGGGGCGGCGAGTACCAGTGGCGGCGCGACGGCGAGTACCACCTCTTCAACCCCGAGACCGTGTTCCGGCTCCAGCACGCCACGCGGAGCGGCCAGTACC
>JBGPOM010000004.1:0-18678 GCA_041488075.1 Gemmatimonadota bacterium | reverse complement strand
CGGGTGGCGTGGCGTCGCGGTCGTAGCCCTGCTCCCGGAACGACAATGCCGACTGGGCCCGCACGCGGTCAGGCTGCTCGCCGATGCGCGGATGGGCGTCGATGACCGCGATCTGCTCGGCTTCGCTGAGCTCGGGGAGCATCTGCCGAGCCCGAGCGAGCATCGCGGCGTCTGAGGCGAATGGCGCTTCGGCCCGCAGCCGCTCGACGAGCGGGGTCGCCCCCTCGAACAGCCGCTCGAAGGCGGTCAGCTGCCCCGGTAGCTCGCGCACGAAAACGGCGACACCAAGAGTGGGATGTGATAGCGGCGCGTCGCGTCGGCGACCTCGAAATCGAGCGTCACCCGGCTCAGAAACGCCGCCGTATCACCCTTCTTTTTGAAGTAGCCGGCCACGTCGAACGTCAGCCGATACACGCCGGCGGCGAGCGGGCCGTCCAGCAAGTCGCCAATCCGGCCGTCGGCATCGGTCTCGCGCGTGCCCTGGGGCAGCGCGCGCTGTCCTCCCTCGAGGCGCCACAGCGACACGGAGACGCCGGCGGCCGGCTGACCGCGTGTGGTGTCGAGGACGTGCGTCGAAATCGTCGGACGGTTAGTGTTGGGCATGCTCAGAATCCAAGTGGGTGCGCTGACGTTCACCGCGCGGCTGGAGGAGCGGGCCGCGCCCCAGACGTGCGCCGCGATCCGCCGGCTGTTGCCGCTCGAGTCCAAGATAGTCCAGGCCCGTTGGAGCGGCGAGTCGGCGTGGATCCCCCTCGGCGACCTGAAGACCGGCGTCGGATACGAGAACCACACCAGCCATCCCGCCCCCGGCGAAATCCTCCTCTACCCGGGCGGGATCAGCGAGACCGAAATCCTGTTCCCCTACGGCGCCACGCTGTTCGCGAGCAAGCTGGGCCAGCTCGCGGGGAACCACTTTGCCACCGTCGAGAGCGGCCGCGACCAGCTGAAGGAGCTGGGCCGCCTCGTGCTGTGGGAAGGCGCGCAGGCGATCGTCATCGCCGAAGCGTGAAGCCTCCCCTGCCCCCCCTGCCCTCACCAAGCATGGAAGTCGACGCCACGCTACTCGAGCGCTTGCTCGACGAGCTCTACGCGATCGGCGCCGAGCCGGGGGGAGGCTGCTACCGCCCGCTGTACGGGGCGGCCTGGGCCGACGCGTGCGCGCTGGTTGAACACTGGATGAAGGGCGCCGGACTCGCGGTGCGGCGCGACGCCGTGGGCAACCTGTGGGGCCGGCTCGAAGGGAGCGGCGGTGGGAAAGCCGTGGTCACGGGCTCCCACATCGACACCGTGCGTCACGGCGGGCGGCTCGACGGCGCGCTCGGCATCGCCGCCGGGCTGGTGGCGCTGCGCGCCCTCACCAAGGCGCGCGGCAAGCCGAAGCGGCCCCTCGAGCTGCTCGTGGTGTGCGAGGAAGAGGGCAGCCGCTTCGCGACCAACTTCTGGGGCTCACGCGCGATCGTCGGGGCGATAGCCTCGGGCGAAGCGGAGACAGTCAGCGACGCCGCCGGTGTCACCCTCGCCCAGGCGATGCGGGAGCGCGGGTTCGACCCCGCCGAGATCTCATCCGCCGCGCGGGACGACCTGGGTGCGTTCGTCGAGCTGCACATCGAGCAGGGGGCGGTGCTCGAGACCGAGGGCGTGCCGCTCGCCGTCGTGAGCGCGATCGCGGGGGCGGCGCACCTCGAGGTCGTCGTCACGGGACGGTCCGATCACGCCGGCACGACGCCGATGGACCTGCGGCGCGACGCCCTCGCCGGCGCGGCCGCGATGATCCAGGCCATCCAATCGATCGCCGCCGCCCTGGGCCGCCCCGCCGTGGCGACGGTCGGCAAGCTGCGCGTCGAGCCCGACCAGATCAACGTGGTGCCCGGCCGCGTGACGTTCACCGTGGACCTGCGGCACGCCGACCCTGGCGGACGACGCGCGCTGGAGGAACGCATCCGGTCGCTCAGCAGCACCGTCGCCTCGGAGCGCGACCTCGGGATCGCGATCCGCACGCTGCACGAGCGGCCGCCGGTGGCGATGGACGGCGCCGTGCGGCAAGTGCTCGAGCGCGCAGCGGCCGAGACCGGCACCGCGCCACGCGTACTCGTCAGCGGCGCGGGGCACGACGCGCAGGTGCTGGCGGCGTGCTGTCCGGTGGGGATGCTGTTCGTGCCGAGCATCGGCGGGCGCTCGCACTGTCCCGAGGAGGCGACGGATCCCGGGCACCTGGCGCTGGGGGCGCGGGTGCTGGCGCGGGCGCTCGAGCTACTGGCGTATTAGAGCATGCGCGGGTGAGCAGTGCGCGCCGTCCGGGAATAGGGTCCCGCCTCCGTTGCCGTGCGCTGAAGCGCCGGCTCGGCCAAGACACGCGTCCCTAAGGACGCCCGAAGTAACCGAGCCGGCCCTTTAGGGCACGGATGACACGAAGCGACCGGCATCGACCCCCATCAGGAGAGGTCGTCGCACTCCGGGTACTTCGCGCGGAGCCGCGCGGCCTCAGCGGGCACGTCCGCCAGCAGGGTGAAGTCGGCGAACTCGAACCCGGGCGCCACGGTGCAACCCACCAGCGTGTAAGCGCCGAGCGGGCGCGCCGCCTGCCAGCAGCCTGCCGGCACGACCGCCACGGGTCTCGTGCCCGAGGCCGCGGGCCCCAGCCGCGCGCGCCGCACGGCGTCACCGCCGGCGTCGAGCCACAGTAGATCGAGCGGATCGCCCTCGTAGAAGTGCCACACTTCGTCGGACTGCACGCGATGCCAGCGGCTCCACTCCCCGGCCCCAAGCAGGAAGTAGATGGTGGTGAGCGCGACGCGCTCGACGTCCCGGTCGGCCGGCCGGACGCGGGCGGCCGAGCGGAACACCTCGCCGAAGTGGCCACCCTCGGGATGCGGGCGCAGCCCGAGGGTGGCGATCAGCTCCGCGGCGCGGCCGCTCACACCCGGTGGACGTCCGGCTGCCACTGGGTGATGGCGCGCTTGATCGCGTCGGGCTCGGGCCGCTCGTCGAGCGCCCGGCGTACGAGCGCGGGCATCTCGGCGTCGCTCGCGAAGCGCAGCGCGATGAGCTGACTGGTCGGCAGCTCGTTGATGCGTCCTCGCAGATCGGGGGGCAGGACCTGCTGCAGGCGCAGCCTCATCTCGAGCCGGATGATGCGGTCCTGGTTCGCGGTCGCGAAGGAGCGCGTGGACAAAAAGAGGAGCAGCAATGCCGTGGGGCCGAGCAGCGTGTGGATGCCCGCGAGCGAGAACGACTTGGCCAGGGTCACGATCGCCCAAACCAGATTCACCACGATGATGGCGAACAGCACGAAGTGGAACCGCACGATATACCGCCGGTGGTTCGCGTAAACCTGCCTCTTGGTGTCAGACATCAGGATTCTCCGGGTATGAGGAGTTGTCGCAGCACGTTTTGCGTGACCACGCGCCGGTAGGCGGCGGTCGAACGCACGTCGTCGATCGGCCGGATGTCCGTGGCAATCGCGGCCACGGCGCCCATCACGTCCCCCCTCGCGAGCGCGGCCTCGGCGCCGCGCGCGCGCAGCGGCACCTCCGCGACCGAGCCCACGGCGATCCGCGCGGGCGCGCGGCTCACGGCCATCACCACTTTCGAGATCGCCTGAGCGGCGCGCGTGCCCACCTTGCGAAACCGGACCACCCGCTTGTCCAGCGGAAAGCACACCGCCACGATCAGCTCACCGGGCCCGAGCGCCGTCGTGCGGTAGCCGGTGAAGAAGTCTGCCACGGGAATCGTGCGCCGGTCGGTCACGACGAGGGCGTCATGGGCCAGCAGGACGGGGAGCGTATCCCCCGCCGGCGAAGCGTTTGCCAGGTTGCCGCCCAACGTGCCGCGGTTCTGGATCTGGGCGGCGCCGATGGTGCGCGAGGCGGCGACGAGCGCGGGGAGGTGCTCTTGGGCCACGCCCGAGCGAATGATGCCGGTGTAGGGCTCCGCGGCGCCGATTTCGAGCGAATCCCCCCCCCCCCGGCGGCGGATCCCTTTCAACTCCCCCAGGTGCCACAGGTCGAGCAGTGCCCGAGGGGAGGGTGTGACGACGCCCGCGTGGAGCATCACCATCAAGTCGGTGCCCCCGCTGAGCGGCCGGCAGCCCGGTGTATCGCGGTAGAGCCGTACGGCGTCCGCCAGGTCGCGGGGCCGCAGGTAAGTCATGCCCGGCATGCGAGCACGGCGTCAATAATCTTGGTGTAGCCGGTGCAGCGGCACAGGTTGCCGGCGAGCCCAACTCGCACATCGTCGGCGGAGGGGCGCGGGTTCTCGCACAGCAGCGCGTGCGCCGCGAGCAGCATCCCGGGCGTGCAGATGCCACACTGCGCCGCGCCGCGCTCGATGAACGCCTGCTGCAAAGGTGACAACTTGCCGTCCGGCAACGCCAACCCTTCGACTGTTACGACGTCACATCCATCTACTTGGCCGGCTGCGACGAGACAGCTGTTCACGACGTGGCCGTCAATCAGGACCGAGCAGGCACCGCACTCCCCCTCCCCGCACCCCTCTTTGGTCCCCGTGTAGCCGAGGTCCTCGCGTAGCACGTCGAGCAGCCGGCGCGAACCGGCGACATCGACCGTCAAGGGCCGGCCGTTCAGGACGAAGCGCATGCCGCGAGCACCTTCTCGGGCGTGGCGGGCACCTCATCGAGCCACACGCCGGTCGCGTCGTGGATCGCGGCGATCACGGCCGGCGCCGGGCCGTCCATCGGCAGCTCGCCGATCCCCTTCGCGCCGAAGGGGCCGCCCGAGTACGGGTTCTCGACCAGGATCGTCTTGAGTCGCGGGGCGTCCAGGGCCGTGGGGATGATGTACGTCGCAAGCCGGTCGTTCAGGTAGCGGCCGTCCTTCATTTTGATCTCCTCGATCGTCGCCCACCCCACGGCCTGGAGCGCGCCTCCCTCGATCTGACCCTCGGCCATCACCGGGTGGATCGCCTTGCCGCAATCGACCGCGATCACGAGGTCGGTGACGCGCACCTCACCCGTCGCCGTGTCCACCTCCACGTCCGCGATCGTGCAGGCCCAGGCATAGACGGGGTACGCGTCCCCGCGATAGGTCTGGTCGTCCCAGTGCAGGGTGTCGGGCTGCTCGTAGGTCCGCTCGACCCGGAGCGGCGGCCGTTCACGCTCCAGGCGCGCGCGCAGCGCTACGCCTGCGTCGTGGATCAGGCCGCCCACGATCATCGCGGTGCGCGAGGCGACGGTCGGCCCCGAGTCGGGCACGACCGAGGTGTCCTGCGCCCCGACGCTCACCCGGTCGAGCGAGACCCCGAGGGCATCGGCGGCGATCTGGCAGAAGATGGTCTTCGTGCCCTGGCCGATTTCGGTCGAGGCGGTCAGAATGCGGAACTCCCCCTTCTCTGAGCACTCGAGAGCGATCTTGCCCGACAGCTTCTTCTCCCCACTCCCCGTGAAGCCGGCGCCGTGGAAGACGAGGGAGAGGCCGCGACCATGGCGGATGGACGGATCGGCGGACCCTAAAGGACTCCCTGACGGTCGCGGGCGGATGGGCCGCGCGGCCTTGAGCGCGGCGTCGAGCACCAGCTCGGGGCTCACGCTCTCGGTCAACACCTGTCCCGTCGCGGTCGAATCCCCGACGCGCAGCATCCACTTCCTGCGCAGGTCCACGCTCGGCACGCCGAGGCGCTCGGCCACGTGCTCGACCATCAGCTCGGCCGCGAAGAGTGACTGCGGGGCGCCGAAGCCGCGGAACGCGCCGTTGGGCGGCGTGTTCGTCGCCACCGCGCGCGCCCGGATGCGCACGTTGGGACAGGCGTACGGCCCCGCGGCGTGAATCGCCGCGCGCGACAGCACGACCGGCGTCAGGGTGCAATAGGCGCCGCCGTCGAGCACAATGGTGATGTCCTGCGCCACGAGCGTCCCATCGCGCTGCACCCCGGCGCGGTGGGTGATCACCCCCGGGTGGCGCTTGGTCGTGGCGGCCAAGTCCTCGTGGCGGTCGTAGATGAGCCGCACCGGGCGGCCCGCCTTGCGCGCCAGCAGGGCCGCGTGGATCGCGACGATCGAGGGGTATTCCTCCTTGCCCCCGAACCCGCCTCCCGTCTCCGCTTGGATCACGATCGCCTGCTCGTCCGTCAGCGCGAGCGCGCGTTTCAGCGCGCGATGCACGTAGTACGGGCATTGCAGCGAGCCGACCACGGTGATCCCTCCATGGTCGGTCGGTCGCGCGATCGCGCCCTGCGGCTCGATGTACAGCTGCTCCTGCAACCCCACGCGGAACGTCCGCTCGACGATGAGATCGGCGTCGTGCAGCGCGGCCTCCACGTCGCCCTTGGCGATTTCGATCGTGCCGTAGTCCTCCGTCGCCTGCTCGAGCTCGAGCACCGGCTCCAGGCGCTCGTAGGCGATCCGCACGTGGCGCGCCGCCTCTGCGAGCGTGCCCTTGTCGGGGGCCGCGAGCAGCAGGATCGGCTCCTCCTGGTGACGGATCTCGCCGCCGACCCGCGCGAGGGCGGGCTGGTCGTCGCGGATCAGCTGGACGACGTTCTCGCCGGGGGGGGGGATGTCGTCCGCGGTCACGACCACGACGCGTGACCAATCGAACGCCGGATCGAGCGTGATCGACCGGAGCGTGCCCCGGGCCACGCTGGACCGGACCGTTTTGCCGTACCACGCCCCCCCCCCGGGGACGACCAGATCATCGGTGTAGCGCGCGCGCCCGGTGACCTTGTCGGCGCCCTCGCGGCGCGGCACCGAGCGGCCGACGGTTGGTGATGCGGCGGAGTCGGTCATGTGCGGTAATAATGCCACAGAATGGACCCATGGGGGCGAGACGCACGCGCCCAGGCAAGCCGCCTCCAGCGTGCGGATGTGGCACAGCTGTTGCTACGACAGACCGTCGGAAGCGGCAGGACAGCTTGGGAGGTTCAACGCCGGCAAGGTGGGGCCAGGTCGAATACTGGTTCCGCGCCGGCGGCCGCGGCGGGCGTGCACGACCGCCGCGGAAACCTCCCTCCAGATGGGCAGGACATAAGGGGGCCGCGAGGGAGCGCTGCGCGCGTACGAGCGGAGCGACCACCGCGCGCCCCGCTCTTTTCCTCAAGTTGACAGCGTCCGCCCCCGCCGTAGCTTAGCCTAGAACCGGTCCCGCGAGCCCCCCGCTCCAGGCCGGTTCTTCGCTTTGGGGGGGGACGGTGCCCATGGCAATCACCCTGCGGAACTACATCGGCGGCGAGTGGGTCGCGCCGGCGGCGACGGACTTCCTCGAGGCAACGAACCCGGCCACCGGCGAGCCGCTCGGGCGCGTGCCGCTCTCCGGCGCAGGCGACGTGGACCAGGCGGTGGCGGCCGCGCAGGCCGCCTTCGGCAAGTGGCGCCAGGTTCCGCCCGTCGTGCGGGCGCGCTATCTCTTCAAGCTCAAGGCGCTGCTCGAAGAGCATTTCGACGAGATCGCCGGCATCGTCACGCGCGAGAACGGCAAGACGCTTGATGAGGCGAAGGGCTCCGTGCGCCGCGGCATCGAGAACGTCGAGCACGCCTGCGGCATCCCGACCCTGATGATGGGCAAGACCCTCGAAGACGTGGCGGCGGGCATCGACTGCGAGTACGTGCGCCAGCCGCTCGGCGTCTTCGCCGCCATCACGCCGTTCAACTTCCCGGCGATGGTGCCCTGCTGGTTCTGGCCCTACGCCATCGCCACGGGCAACACGTTCATCCTGAAGCCGAGCGAGCAGGTGCCCTTCTCGGCCACGCGGATGATCGAGCTGGTCCATGAGGCCGGCGTGCCCGCCGGCGTGCTCAATCTGGTCCACGGCGGGAAAGACGCGGTCAACGCCCTGCTCGCGCATCCTGGCATCGCGGGGATTTCGTTCGTGGGTTCCTCGCCGGTGGCGAAGCACGTCTATCAGGAGGCGGCGAAGCACGGCAAGCGGGTGCAGGCGCTGGGCGGCGCCAAGAACCACATCGTCGTGATGCCCGACGCCGACCTGGACCGCACCGTCGCCAACGTGAGCGAATCGGCGTTCGGCTGCGCCGGCCAGCGCTGCCTCGCCGGGAGCGTCGTCGTCGCCACCGGAAAGGCCTACGAGCCGTTCCGCGACCGCCTGCTGGACGCGGCGCGGGGCCTGCAGCTCGGCTACGGGCTCGATGCCGGCGTGACGATGGGTCCCGTCGTCTCGGCGCGGCACAAGGAGCGCGTGCTGTCGTACGTCGAGGCCGGCCGCAAGGACGGCGCGACCCTGCTGCTCGACGGCCGCGCGACCAAAGTCGCCAAGTACCCGCACGGCCATTTCGTGGGGCCGACGGTGTTCGACGGCGTCCGCCCCGAGATGACGATCGGCCACGAAGAGATCTTCGGACCCGTCGCGTCGGTCGCGCGCGCCGCCGACCTCGACGAAGCGATCGACCTGATTCACCGCTCGAGCTTCGCCAACGCCACGTCGATCTTCACGACGAGCGGCCGGTCGGCGCGCGAATTCCGCTACCGGGTGGGCATCAGCATGATCGGCGTCAACATCGGCGTCGCCGCACCGATGGCCTTCTTCCCGTTCGGCGGGACAAAAGGCTCATTCTTCGGCGATCTGAAAGCCCACGGAAGTGATGCGATCGAATTCTATACCGACAAGAAGGTGGTCATATCTCGCTGGTGAGCCAGAACCCAGTTCGGGTAGGTTAACCCCGGGGCCATGCCCCGGGGCAAACCGAAACCAGGAGTCCTGATGCGCAAGGTTGTCGGCGGCTTGATCCAAATGTCGAACCCCCTGAACGACGCCACCGCGCCCGTCGCCAAGATTCGGGACGCGATGCTCGAGAAGCACCTGCCGTACATCGAGGAGGCGGGTAAGAAGGGCGTCCAGATCCTCTGCCTCCAGGAGATCTTCAACGGCCCCTACTTCTGCCCCAGCCAGGACTCGAAGTGGTGCGATATCGCCGAGCCGATCCCAGGACCGACGATCGAGCGGATGCAGCAGCTCGCCAAGCAGCACGCGATGGTGATGATCGTCCCGATCTACGAGCGCGAGATCGCCGGCGTCTACTACAACAGCGCGGCCGTGATCGACGCCGACGGCAGCTACCTCGGCAAGTACCGCAAGAACCACATCCCGCAGACCGCCGGCTTCTGGGAGAAGTACTTCTTCAAGCCAGGCAACCTCGGCTACCCGGTCTTCAAGACGCGCTACGCCACGATCGGCGTGTACATCTGCTACGACCGCCACTTCCCGGAGGGGGCGCGGCTGCTCGGCCTGCACGGCGCGGAGATCGTGTTCAACCCGTCCGCCACGGTGAAGGGGCTGTCGCAGTACCTCTGGAAACTGGAGCAGCCCGCCCACGCCGTCGCCAACGGCTACTTCATGGGCTGCATCAATCGCGTCGGCACCGAAGCGCCCTGGAACGTCGGGCAGTTCTACGGCTCGAGTTATTTCGTGGACCCGCGCGGCAACTTCCTCGCGACCGGGAGCGAGGACAAGGACGAGCTGGTCGTGGCGGAGATGAACCTCGATCTGATCGAGGAGGTGCGGCGCACGTGGCAGTTCTTCCGCGACCGCCGGCCCGAGACCTACGACGATCTGGTGAGGCAGCTGCCCTAGATGGTGGCGCTGATGCGGGCCCTGACCTATGCGACGCTGTTCATCGGGCTGCTGCTGGTGTTCGTGCCGCAGCAGATTCTCGCGGCCACGGGCATCGTGCGGCCCGAGCGCATCGGGCCGGCGCAGATCGCAGGCCTCGTCATGATCGCGGTGGGCGGGGTCCTGGCCCTGTCCTGCGTGCTGACGTTCGCGCTGATCGGCAAGGGCACGCCAGCACCCTTCGATCCGCCGCGGCGCCTGGTGAGGGCGGGGCCCTACGCGCGAGTCCGCAACCCCATGTACATCGGGGCTGCGCTCGCGCTGTTTGGCGCGGCGCTGTTCTTTGGATCGGCGCCGCTCGCCCTCTACGCCACGGCTTTCCTGGTCGTGATCCACCTCTTCGTCGTCTTCTACGAGGAGCCTACGCTGCATCGCCTCTTTGGCGCCTCCTACGACGAGTACCGGAGCAACGTCCACCGCTGGATGCCTACATGGCGCTCCTGATTCGCGGCGGCCGTATCATCACCGCCACCGACGACTATCTCGCGGACGTCTACTCCGAGGGCGAGACGATCACGCGCATCGAGCACAGCGTCGACCCCCGGACGCTGCCGCCCGGCACCGAGGTGATCGACGCCGCGGGCAAGTACGTCTTCCCCGGCTTCATCGACCCACACGTCCACATCTACCTCCCCTTCATGGGCACCCTCGCCGCCGACGATTACGAGTCGGCGAGCAAGGCGGCGCTCGCGGGCGGCACGACGACGCTGATCGAGATGATCTGCCCCGGCCCCGGCGACGAGCCGCTGGCGGCGTTCGAGCTATGGCGCTCCAAGGCGGAGCGCCTCGCGGCGGTGGACTACAGCTTCCACATGTCGGTGGTGCGGTTCGAGGAGGCGGTACAGGGCCAGTTCCGCGAGATCGTGGGCGCGGGCGTCGCCTCCTTCAAGGTATTTCTGGCGTACAAGGGGGCGCTGAACCTCTCCGACGCGGACCTCTTCGCGGCCATGAAGCTCGCCAGGGATCTCGGCGTCGTCGTGACGGCGCATTGCGAGAACGCCGACGCGATCGATGCGCTGCAGCGGGCGCTGCTCGCCGCGGGCAAGACCGGCCCCGAGTGGCACGGCCCCTCGCGGCCGCCGGCCGTCGAGGCCGACGGCGTGCACCACCTCTGCACCTTCGCGGAGCTGCTCGGCACCCACGTCTACATCGTCCACACGTCGTGCGACGCCGCGGTGCGCGCGGCCCTCGCGGCCCGCTACCGCGGGGTGAACGTCTGGATCGAGTCGGTCATCCCGCACCTCGTACTCGACGAGACGTACGCCGAGCGCCGCCGCTTCGAGGGCGCCAAGTACGTGATGTCGCCGCCGCTGCGTGAGAAGGCGAACCAGGCCGCGCTGTGGAACGGCGTGAAGTCGCGCGCGATCAGCACGATCGCGACCGACCACGCGCCGTTCCGGTTCCGCGACCAGAAAGGGATGGGCAAGGACGCGTTCACGAAGATCCCGAACGGCATCCCCTCGCTGCAGGAGCGCGTGGATCTGGTCCATTCCTACGGCGTCGCCGCCGGCCGGTTCGGCCTGCAGACGATGGTGGACGCCTGCTCGACGCAGGCCGCCCGTCTGTTCGGTCTGTACCCCAGGAAGGGCGCGATCCAGGTGGGCAGCGACGCCGATCTCGTCGTGTACGATCCGGCGTTCCGCGGCACGTTCGCGCACGAGCATAGCCACTCGAAGGTCGACTACAACGCCTACGAGGGCTGGGAGCGGAAGGGACGAGCGGCCGTCGTCACGGTGCGCGGCCAGGTGCAGGCGCGGGACGGCAGGTTCGTGGGGACGATCGGGCGGGGGCAGTTCCTGAGGAGAGAACCGACGCATTTCTAGGAGATGGAGCTTCCATGGATTCTCAGACCGTTCGCCAGAAGCACAAGGAGTTCCTGTTCCCCTGCGTCGCCAATTACTACGCGGAGCCCGTGGTCATCGCCGAGGCGCACGGCGCCTCCGTGAAGGACGTCGAGGGCCGTGAGTATCTCGACTTCTTCGGCGGGATCCTGACGCTCGGCATCGGCCACTCGCATCCCGATTTCGTCAAGCGCATTCAGGACCAGGTGACGCGGCTGACCCACACCGCCACGGTCTATCCCACGCGCGAGATCGTCCAGGTCGCCGAACGGTTGGCGCGCATCACCCCCGGCAAGCTCAAGAAGAGCTTCTTCACCTCGAGCGGGACCGAGGCCGACGAGACGGCGATCATCCTCGCCAAGATCTACACCGGCCAGCAGGAGATCATCGCGCTGCGGCACAGCTATGCCGGCCGCAGCATGAACGCGATCGCGATGACCGGGCAGCAGCCCTGGCGGGTGCTGCCGACGCAGGTCGCGGGGATCAAGCACGGCCTGTCGCCCTACTGCTACCGCTGCCCGCTGGGGCTCGAGTATCCCTCCTGCGGGGTGAAGTGCGCGCAGGACCTGGAGGAGCTGATCCGCACTGAGACGACGGGCCGGCCGGCGGCATTCATCGCCGAGCCGATCCAGGGCGCCGGCGGGTTCATCACGCCGCCCAAGGAATACTTCGAGATCGCGGTGGGCATCGTGCGCAAGTACGGCGGCGTCTTCATCTGCGACGAGGTGCAGACGGGGTGGGGCCGCACCGGCGACAAGTGGTGCGGCATCGAGCACTGGAACGTCGAACCCGAGATCATGACGTTCGCGAAGGGGATCGCGAGCGGCTTTCCGGTGGGCGCGACGATCGCGACCGAGGAGGTCGCGAACGCCTTCACCGGCCTGTCGCTCTCGACCTTCGGCGGCAACCCGATCTCGATGACCGCCGTGGATGCGACGCTCGACGTGATGGAGCGCGAGAATACGCCCAAGCGCTCAGCCGAGCGCGGCCGCCAGCTGCGTGACGCGCTCGAGGAGTTCAAGAAGCGGTTCCCGTTCATCGGCGACGTGCGGGGCATGGGCCTGATGCAGGGCCTGGAGCTCGTCGAGGATCGCAAGACCAAGGAGCCGTCGCCCAAGAAGACGCTGGCCCTCATGGAGGCGGCGAAGCGGCAAGGCCTGCTGATCGGCAAGGGCGGGCTGTACGGCAACGTGCTGCGGATCGCGCCGTCGATGCTGATCACCAAGGCCGAAGTGGACGACGGCTGCCGGCGGCTGGAGAAGGCGCTCGCTGACGTGAAATGAGCGACGTCGCGCTGATCAATCCGGATCTCGCGCCGGTGCCGCCCGAGCGGCGGACGTGGAATTGGTGGCACATCGCATCGCTGTGGATCGGCATGGCGATCTGCATTCCCACCTAC
The DNA here is from genome assembly GCA_041488075.1 of Gemmatimonadota bacterium. Taxonomy (GTDB): domain Bacteria; phylum Gemmatimonadota; class Gemmatimonadetes; order Gemmatimonadales; family GWC2-71-9; genus 20CM-2-65-7. Next base: position 5,865 of record JBGPOM010000004.1, on the reverse strand, counting down.
ACGTTGGCATCCGGCCTCGTGGACCAGGGCTGGACCTGGCAGGCCGCCGTGGGCGCGGTGGTGCTCGGCAACCTCGTGGTCCTGTTCCCCATCGCCTTGAACTCGCACGCGGGGACGCGCTACGGCATCCCCTTTCCCGTGCTCGCGCGCGCGTCGTTTGGCGTGCTCGGCGCCAACCTTCCCGCGCTGCTGCGCGGTCTCGTGGCGTGCGGCTGGTTCGGCATCCAGACCTGGATCGGCGGGTGGGCGATCTACAAGCTGGTCGAAGTGATGTGGCCCGGGATCGCCACCCTGCCCCAGATGCTCCCCGCCTTCGTCGGCCTCAACACCGGCGAGTTCCTGTGCTTTATGGTCTTCTGGGCCATGAACGTGTGGATCGTGCTGCGCGGTATGGACTCGATCAAGTTCCTCGAGACCTGGGGCTCGCCGTTTCTGCTCGCCGTGGGCGTGGCGTTGCTCGTGTGGGCGTGGGTGCGGGCGGGTGGCTGGGGGCCGATGCTCGAGAATCCGGGCGGATTGGCGGATAGGCGGACCCTAAAGGACTCCCTGTCGGTCGTGGGCGGATTGACCAGTGTGTTTGGCGCCGGGTTGACGTCGGCGGTGGCGTTTTGGGGGACGATGGCGCTGTCCATTCCCGATTTTTCACGCTTCGCCAGGAGTCAGCGCGACCAGATCATCGGGCAGGCGGTGGGCCTTCCCGGCACGATGGCGCTGTTCGCGTTCATCGGCGCCGTCGTGACCAACGCGACGGTCCTGATCTTCGGGGCGCGCATCGCGGATCCGGTGGCACTGCTGGCGCGAATCGGCGGTCCACTCATGATCGTGCTCTCGATGGCGGGACTGACGGTGGCGACGATCACCACCAACATCGCCGCTAACATCGTGGCGCCCGCCAACGGGTTTTCGAACCTCGCCCCGCACCGCATCTCGTTCAAGATGGGGGCCATGATCACGGCGGTGATCGGCATTCTGATGCTGCCGTGGCGGCTCTACAACGACGCCGCCGCCTACATCTTCACCTGGCTGATCGGCTACGGCGCGCTGCTCGGGCCCGTGGCCGGGATCATGATCGCCGACTACTTCGCGCTGCGGCGCGGACGGCTCGAAATCGACGACTTGTACCGCCGCGGCGGAGCGTACGAATACCGGAGCGGCGTGAACTGGATCGCGATCGGCGCGTTCGTCCTCGGGGTGTTGCCCAATCTGCCGGGCTTCAGCGCCGCGGTCAGCGGAAGCGCGGCGTCGCCGTTCTTTGCGGCGCTGTACAACTGGGCGTGGTTCGTGGGGTTCCTGGTGGCTGGGGGAGTGTATCTGCTCGGGATGAAGTTGCAGCACGGACGGGGGAGTGGGGACGTGGAGAGTGGGACGTGACGGCGTTCGGGCAAGGGACGGTGCTCACTAACGAGCAGCTGTCGACAAACTTCGCCGATATCGCGCCGCCGCTCACGACCGACGCCGCGCTGCTCGAAGCGAATACGTGTCTGTTCTGTTACGACGCCCCCTGTACCGCCGCTTGCCCGACCCACATCGACGTTGCGTCCTTCATCAAGAAGATCGCGACCGGCAACCTGCGGGGCGCCGCCCGCGTCATCCTCGACGCCAATCCGTTCGGGCACTCCTGCGCCCGGGCCTGCCCGGTCGAAGTCCTGTGCGAGGGGGCGTGCGTCCTGAACGCGCGCGACGAGCAGCCGATCAAGATCGCTCTCCTGCAACGCCACGCGACCGACGCGGTACTGGGCGGGGCTGTACCGCTGTTCACGCCGGGGCCCCCCAACGGCAAGCGGGTCGCGATCGTGGGCGCCGGCCCGGCGGGGCTGTCGTGCGCACGGGACCTGCGCCGCTGGGGCTACGCGGTCACCGTGTTCGAGGCGAAGCCCAAGCCCGGCGGGCTCAACACGTACGGGATCGCCGAGTACAAGATGACCCCCGCCGTGGCGCTCGCCGAAGTGCGGGACATTCTCGACCTGGGCATCGAGCTCCGGACCGGTGTCCAGGTGGGGCGCGACGTGCCGTTCGAGACGCTGCTGGCGGAGTACGATGCGGTGTTCGTCGGCATCGGCCTCGGGCGCACCGGGGGGCTGGGCATTCCCGGGGAGACCCTGGCTGGCGTCGTCGACGCGCTCACGTTCATCGAGCATCTCAAGACCCATCCCTATCGGGACACGAAGATCGGGCGGCGCGTGGCGGTGATCGGCGCCGGGAACACGGCGATCGATGCGGTGACGCAGGTCAAGCGGCTCGGCGCCGAGTTGGCCATGATCGTCTATCGACGGGGCGAAAGCGACATGCCGTGCTTCCAGTACGAGTACGAGCTCGCCAGGGTCGACGGCTGCGAGTTTCGCTTCAATTGCCGGCCGCTGCGCATTGTGGGGAACAGGCGCGTAGAGGGACTCGAGGTCGACACGCCGTCCGGCGCCGAGACGATCGTCTGCGACATGGTGATCACCGCGCTGGGACAGACGGCGCGCGCCGAGTTTCGCGTGCCGGTCGACCATCCGAAGGTGTTGGTGGGCGGGGACTGCCTGAGCGGCGGCGCCGAGATCGTCAACGCGGCGGCGGAAGGGGTGCAGGCCGCGCGGAGAATCCATGAAATGCTGGAGACGACACATGGCTGATCTCAAGACCAGCTTCGCCGGCATCTCGAGCCCCAACCCGTTCTGGCTCGCTTCGGGTCCACCCACCAACACCTACGGCCAGGTCGCGCGTGCCTTCGATGCGGGCTGGGGTGGCGCCGTCTGGAAAACGATCGGCGAGCCGATCATCAACGTATTCTCGCGCTACGGCTCGGTGGACCTGGGCGCCACGCGGATGATGGGGTTCAACAACATCGAGCTGATCACCGATCGACCGATCGATGACAATCTCAAGGAGATCGCGGAGGTCAAGCGCAATTATCCGAAGCACGCCGTGATCGCCTCGCTCATGGTGGAATCGAAGCGCGAGGCGTGGCATGAGATGGTCAAGCGCACCCAGGACACCGGGGCCGACGGCATCGAGCTGAATTTCGGGTGTCCCCACGGCATGAGCGAGCGCGGCATGGGCAGCGCCGTGGGCCAGGTGCCCGACTACACGTGCCAGATCGTGGAATGGGTGAAGCAGGTCGCCACGATTCCCGTGATCGTCAAGCTGACGCCCAACGTCACCGACATCACCTACATCGCGCGGGCCGCCGTCAAGGGGGGAGCGGACGCGCTCTCGCTCATCAACACGATCAATTCGATCGTCGGGGTGGATCTGGAGAGTTTCGCACCGTTTCCCTCGGTCGCGGGCAAATCGAGTCACGGCGGGTACTGCGGGCCGGCCGTGAAGCCGATCGCACTGCACCTGGTGTCGGCCGTGGCGAACGATCCGGCCGTGCGCATTCCCATCTCCGCCATCGGCGGGGTCGCCACCTGGCGCGACGCGGCCGAGTTCACGGCGTTGGGGGCCGGCACGATCCAGGTGTGTACGGCGGTGATGCACTACGGCTTCCGCATTGTCGAGGATCTGGTGGACGGGCTCGCGACCTGGATGGACGAGCGCGGGCACAAGAATCTCGCCGACATCCGTGGCCGGGCGCTGCCCAACGTCGTGAAGTGGGAGGATCTCGATCTCAACTATCACCTGGTGGCCGAGATCGACCAGGCGAAGTGCATCGAATGCGAGCTGTGCTGGACCGCGTGCGAGGACGGGGCGCACCAGGCGATCCGCCGCCATCCGCGCGGCAACGGGGGGGGCGGCCCGGTGGTCGAGATCATCGAGCAGGCCTGCGTGGGCTGCAATCTCTGTTCGCAGGTCTGCCCGGTTCAGGGGTGCATCACGATGCGGCAGGTGCCCAACGATTTTGCCGCCGCGAACTGGGAACAGTACTCGGCCGACGAGAATAAACTGGCGCCGCGCTCGGAGCACTTCCATACGGCGACGTGGGGGAACAGAGCCACCGGTCGGACTTGAACCGACGACCGCTCGATTACGAATCGAGAGCTCTACCACTGAGCTACGGTGGCGTAAGGTCGAACGGCCTCTAACTTAGCGGCGTGCTGTTCCACGCGGTACTCCAGAGCCAGGGGCCAATCTTCTGTTGATTGCCTGTCGTGCTCTTTCGTAGGGACTACGTGTTGATCGACTCTACGGCCGCGGGGCATCATCGTTCCGGCGACCAGATCTGCTAGCCGATCGGCCCTACCGTACGATCACCGGAATCTCCACCACGATGCGCGGCAACGGCTCCCGGGGATTGGCGCGCGCCACATACGCGGCCCGGTTGGCGATGGTCTCCGGCCCGATGACTTTCAACGTGAGCGACTCGGGATGCTGACGCAGGACCTCGAAGTCGTAAGTCTCGCCGGGATGCAGGGCAAAGGCACCGCGTTGCATCGTCGCTTGCAGCTCCGGAAGATCAGCTCCGTCCTTCGCTACCGCGCGCCACTGCTGGATCGAATCGCCCGACACCAGCTGTACGGTCCGGGTCTCGAGCGGTGAGATGTTGATGAACCGGAACCGGTGCGCGACACCGGCGCGGATCTCGATCGGCGGTGGGGTCGCTGAGCCATTGATCACGGGGCGCCCATCGTCCAGGGGCCCGCCGATCGCTGCAACCAGAACGCGCTCCGTCGTGTCGGCCTGGGGAGGGGCATACTCCGGAAGAACCAGCAGGGCGCCGTACAGGCCGGAGGCGAGCTGAATCCCCTCGCTGGTATGGGTGTGATACATGAACGTGCCGGCCCGAGGCGGCGAAAGGCGCACGACGAACGAATCACCCGACGCAATCGGCGGCGCGACGTTGGCTCCCCAGCCGCTCCAATCACCAACGCCGTCGTAAAAGCTCTCCAGCTCGATGCCGTGCCAGTGGATCGTCGCCATCTGCCTGGTGGCGTTGATGACGGTGATCTCGGCGGGCTCGTTCTGACGCAGCGTGATCGTCGAGCTGAGACGGCGAATCGAATCGGGCGCCGGTGGAGTCGGGCCCTCTTGGAGGACGTAACTGTAGCCCGGCCGATCGCCGTACACATTGGCCCGCTCGGTGACGAAGAGCCGCAGCTTACGACGCGGACTCGGATCGGGAGCGCGCACCACCGTCGCTCTGGGCGCGACACGGATCCCCGTCACCAGGCCGGCCATCCCATTCTCGGCGTGCCCGAAGTGCGCTGCGCGAGACGGTGCCATAGAGCCGAGGCGGAGCGCATCGCTGATGTGGGTGACGATGTGGCAATGGAAGAGCCAGTTCCCCGGGCGGGTGGGAATCCACCTCATCGTCATCGTCGTGCCGGCAATCATCCACTCGGTCACCGCCTTGCGCCGCTGGGCTGGTGCAAACACGGTGTCGCGCAGCGCATCGCCTCGTGCCTCGAGGTCGAAGTAGAAGCCGTGCAAGTGCATCGGGTGTGGAAGGCGACTGGCGTTAATGACCCGCCAGCGAACCGTATCCCCGACGGTGTAGGACATCCGCTCCGTGTATGGCCACGACCAGCCGTTCACCGCGGCCAAGAACCAGCGGTCACGCGGGACGATCTCGCGTCGCATGACCCGATCTGCGTGCTCGGACTTGACGCCCAAGGCGGCGAGCGTATCCGACCAGACGGTGATGACCAGGATCCGCTCACCGGGCGTGGGAACGGAGATCGTTCCAGCGGAGTCAACGATGAACGCCCCCACCAGCGATCCGTCGCGCCGCGCTCCCGGTCCGGCATTCGGCGGGACAGGCCCCGTTCGTCCCCAGTAGTAGTACGTTCCAGGACTGTCGGCGCGGAAGCGCAGCGCCTGCGTCGCGCCCGGCTCGAAGACAATCGAATCCTGCACGGGGCCGGCGTGATCCTGCAGCCCGCGGAGCACCAGAGGCAGCGGCAGCGTGTTGCGCACCGTCACCCGTATTTCGGTGCCGGCGGG
>JBGPOM010000003.1:0-18823 GCA_041488075.1 Gemmatimonadota bacterium | reverse complement strand
GGGAGCTTCAGCTCGCGGAGCCGCTGGGCGATGCCGGCCAAGTGGTCGGGGTTCGGCTCGTGGGGGGCGAGGAGCAGTCGCGCGGTGGGGACCTGGACCAGCAGGTCGGCGAACGCGGGAAGCAGGACGGCTTCGTCGGCGGGCCAGGTGGAGCCGGCGACGATGGTGAAGGTGTCCCGGGCGACGGCGGCGAGCCGCGCCAGCGGCTCGCGGGCGCGGTCGAGCCGCTCGGCCCGCTCGGCCACACTGTCGTAGCGCGTGTCGCCGGTCACGACGATTGCCTCCGGTCGCGCGCCGAGCAGCTCCAGGCGGCGCCCGTCGTCGTCGCTGATCGTGCCGATGCGGTCGAGCGCCTGGTAGGCGGGGTGGGACCACTGGCGGGTGGGCCAGCGCAGCCGCGAGCTGTGGGGCGCCACCGTGGCGGAAATGAGGCCGAGCTTCACGCCGCGGCGCGCCGCCGCGAGGGTCAACTCGGGCCAGACGTCGAGCTTCGAGAACACGAGCGCTGCGGGCTGCAGCGCTTCGAGCACCGCCGCCACGTCGTCGGGCCGGTCGAGGGGCAGGTAGTCGGCCACGTCGACCGGCAGATTCCTCGCGAGCCGCTCGGCGGACGGAGAAAAAAAGGTGAAGGCCAACTGCCACTCGGGCTGCTCGGCCCGCAATGTCTCGAGCACCGGCTTCGCTTGCAGCCCCTCGCCGACCGACGGGGCGTGCATCCACACGAGCGGCCGGCGGGGATCGCGGTGCGCCGCCGCCCAAGCGGCGAGCCGCGCGGTCAGGCCGCGGCGCCCGTCGAGCCCCCGAGCGAGCTTCTTGTCGAAGCGGGCCGCGAACGGGGCCGTGCGGGCGGCTAAGTGAACGCTCAAGCGGTAAAGGAGCGGCGGGCGCTTCATCGGGGGGCGCCGTAGCTATATAAGGAAGGCGGCACCTGTCCATAATATGGGCGCCGGTCCTCGGAGGACAGCCCGCGTGGGGCTATCGCGCCGCCGCTCAGTCCCGGCCCACGCCGAGCGCGTCCGCCACCCGGTTGATGTAGTTGAACCAGGCGGCGATCAGGGTGATCTGGAGGATCGCACGGTCATCGAAGCCCACCGCTCGCAGGCGATCGTGATGGGACGGCCCGATGCGCGTGGCGTCCCGCGTCAGCTGCACGACGTAATCCAGCATGACTCGGTCCTGCTGCGGGATGGAGGCCTTGGTGTAGTCGTCCTCCAGCGCCGTCACCAGCGCTCGGTCCAGCGTGATCCGACGCAGAAACTCTGCGTGCGAGGTAATTCAGTAGCGGCAACGGTTGGTGACGGACACCATGGTGGTGATCATCTCGTGCTGCCGGCGCGTGAGCGGCAACTCCGGAGACATGAGCACCCCGAACGTGGCGAAGGCGTGATACAGCGCGTCCGGTATGAGGCTGTGCGACGCGACGATACCGGACGTCCCATCCGCGGTGGGCTGCACCGGGGTGGCGTATTCCGTTGGGTACAGCGCGCGCTGGGCCTCTATGGCCAGCCGCAGCTTCTCATCCGCTTCCGCCAGTGGGATGGTTCGAATCCAGGCCATTGGGTGCCGTCCCTTGATGGGTGAGCCGTCGCCGAATCGCCAGAAAGTACACCGGCGCGCCGAGTCCCACGACCCCGGTGCCGAGGGCCGCCTGCCGGGGGCTGTGGCCCGCGAGCAGGATCAGCAGCACGGCGACGAGAACGAGGAAGATCGCCGGCGTCACCGGGTAGCCCGGGGTGCGATAGGCCGCGTCCGCGGGCTCCCGGCGGCGCAGCACGCACAGCCCGGCCACCGTGAGGCCGACGAACAGGACCGTGACGAAAATGAAGTAGGAGACGATCTGATTGAACGTGCCCGACAGCACGAGCACCGATGCCAGCGCCGCCTGGAGCGCGATGGCGCGGGCGGGCGTGCCGAACCGCGGATGGACGGCGCCCACCGCCTTGAAGAACACGCCGTCCCGCGCCATCGCGTAGTACACCCGCGGCAGAGCCATCAGCAGGGCCAAGAGGCTTCCCAGCACCGCGACGATGACGATTCCCGCGAACAGCGCCCCGCCCGCGCGGCCGAACAGCGCCTCGCCCGCTTGCGCGGCGAACGTCTCGCCCGACGTCACGTGCTCGAGCGGAACCAGATAGAGGAACACCGCGCTGGTGAGCACGTAGACGGCTGTGACGCTAGCCACGCCGATCGCGAGCGCACGCGGCAGGGTCCGCGCAGGGTCGCGAGCTTCTCCGGCGAGCTTGCTGATCTCCCACCAGCCGCCGAACGCGAAGAACGCCCCGACGAGTGCGGTGGCGAGCGCGATGGGCAACGGATCGGCCCCGGGGCGCTGGGCGACTAACGGCACGAAGTTCGACCAGTCGCCGCGGCCCAGCGCCAGCGCCAGGACCGCGATGAGACCCAGCGCACCGAGCTTGAACGCGGTGAGCCATCGCATCAATCCCGCGCCGAACCGAACGCCGGCGATGCTGATCGCCGCCATGATGAGGACCGCTGCGACCGCCACCGCCTTGAGCGCCGTGGCGGAGAGGGCCACCATGTAGCCCACGTAGCTCGCAAGGCCCACCGCCAACGCCGCGGTGATGCCCGGGTCCATCACCAGCAGGCATTTCCACCCGTAGAGGAACCCCAGGGCCGGCCCGTACGCCTGGCGCAAGTAGACGTACCCGCCGCCGGCTTCGGGGAACCGGGCGGCCAACTCGCCGTAACACAGGGCGCCGCTCAGCGCCATTCCTCCCATGACCAGCCAGACCACCAGCAACCACAGCGGCGATCCCAGGGACCGGGCCATGCTCGCGGGGGTGAGGAAGATCCCGACGCCGATCACCTCGCCGATCACGAGTGCCGTGACCGACGCCAGCCCGAGCTGGCGGGTGAGAGTGCCGGCGCCGCTCACCGTGTCTTTTAGGGGTCTACTCGGAACGGCCGCGACTTGGTCCACATCACGATGACGCCGCAGCCGGCGTCCGACCCGGCGTACTCGCCCGGGATCTCTCCGGCGCCGCGGTAGACCTCGATCCCATAGACGTCGCGGATGGGGGTATTCTCGTTGAAGGAGTGCACCTCCACCCCGTCGATCCACCAGGTCGGGTGGCACTGGGGGGTGCGGGCCATGACGGCGAAGCACTCGAATGTCTGCTGGTTGCACTGGATTCGGACGCCGCGGACGGTGCGGAGCGCATCCCCCACCGAGCTATAGCCCTGTTTCTCGAGGTCGTCCCATCGGAGGTAGGTGCCCATCCTACGTTGGCGCCGCTGTTCGAAGTCCGCATACCGCGGCACCAGCTTCTCGGCGCGCGCCTCCACGACCACGGCCGGCAACCGCGCCCCGGTGAAGTCGAGTGGGAACACGCGGTCCACCTCGCCCGAAGCGGGAAGGCGAATCCAAAACACGCCGCGGGCGTACCCGATCACCTGAATCGTGATCTCCGCGTCCCCTTCGGGGAGGTCCCGCGCGTCGAATTGACCAAGGGTGTCGGTGGTGAGGGGGGGGGTGCGCCGGATCCGGACGGCGGCCCCCGCGAGCCCGTGGCCGAGCTCGCTATCGATGACGCGGCCCCGGAGCGTGCCTTGGGCGGCGCCCGCCTCAGGGCGGAGGGTGACCAGGAGCAGGGCCGCCACCACGGCTCCGGTGATGGGGCGGGGGCGGGGGCGGGGGCGCGCGCGGGCGCTGTGGTGGTGCGGTGTTCTGGCGATCACGCCTATCCCCTCCGAGACCGGGGGGCCCTCCAGGCTACCGCCGCCGGAGGGGGCCGTCCGGTCCTCCAGTCCCCCCCTAGCGGGATTGCGAATAGACAGTAATATGATGTGCGAACGCCAGGCTTAAAGATAGTATGGGAATTTGATGAACTCCTGGCGCGAATCGCAGGACCTCCAACGTCTGTAGCGCCGTCCGCCCGGTCCGTCCGGGTGGGACCAAGGGGGTCACTTACGTTGCACCTCGGTCAGGACAGTCGATCTCGCCAACTGTCCCCGAACGGATCCCTCCGTGCGGGGCCCGCAGGTCCGTCTCCCCTTTTCCACGCAAGAGGCAGATGATGCGCACTCCACGGTTTGGTTCGCTGCTGGTCGGCAGTGTTGCCGCCGCATTCGGAATCCTGGTTGCCAGTCCGCTCCCGGCGCAAGAGAGCGCGGTGATCACCGGCCGCGTTACGGCGCAGGGGGGCGAAGTGCTGGGCGGCGCCAACGTGGTCGTGGCCAACAGCAATTTCGGCGCAATCACGGCGGCGAACGGGACCTACTCGATCACCATCGGCGGGTCGGCGGCGCGCGGCCAGCAGGTCGTGCTGACGGCGCGATACATCGGCCATCGGCCGGTCTCCCGCACCGTCACCCTCACGCCCGGCACGCAGGAACAGAACTTCGAGTTGCAGTCCGACCCGCTCCGGCTCGAAGAGGTGGTCGTCACGGGTGTGGGGGAAGCGACCGCCCTCAAGAAACTGCCCTTTGCGGTGGGGAGAGTCACCGACGAGCAGTTGCAGCAGGTTCCGGGCTCGAGCGCGCTCGTCGCTCTCGAGGGCAAGGTGGCCGGCGTCCGGATGACTCCGAATTCGGCGCAGCCCGGCGGCGAGCCGTCGATCCGGCTCCGCGGCGCCACCAGCATCGGGGGCCGGCAGGACCCGCTGTACATCGTGGACGGGGTGATCACGCGGTTCGGTCTCGCGGACATAGCGTCTGAGGACGTGGAGCGGGTGGAAGTGGTCAAAGGGGCGGCGGCGTCCTCGCTGTACGGCTCCGACGCGGCCAACGGTGTGGTGCAGGTCTTCACCAAGCGGGGCAGCTCCCTGCCCGACGGCACGCTCCGGGCGACGACCCGGGTCGAGGCTGGGATCAACAACATGCCGAAGCGGATGCAGTTCTCCCATCACCACGCGTGGGAAGTCGACGCGGCCGGCGACTACCTCCTCAACGCGTCGGGCGGCCGGATCATCAAGCCGGACCAGATCGCGGACAATGTGTTCCCGGTCTACTACGACTTCTGGGATGCCCTGGTGAACCGCGGCGCGTTCTGGAGCGGCTACGCCTCCCTGGGCCAGCGGATCGGCACCACCAACTTCAACGCCTCGTTCGAGAACACCCGGAACGAAGGCGTGATCTTTGGGCTGGGCGGGTACACTCGGCAAAACTTCCGACTCAACCTCGACCAGCAGATGCGTTCGAACCTCGACGCATCCTTCAACGCATTCTACGGCTCGTCCACCAACGGCCGGACCGCAGAGGGTCAGGCCGGGCCATTCTTCGGTCTCATGTTTCTCCAGCCCGACGTCAACATCGAGGATCCCAACCCGGACGGGACGCCATTTCGGGCCCAGATCCCGTTGAGTGGGGACGTGGCCAACGACTTCAACCCGCTCTACGAGCTGGCCAACCGGAAGATCAATCAGGACCGGAACCGGTTCACCGGCGCGAGCAAGCTGCGGTGGCGGATGCTCAGCTGGCTGCAGGCGGAAGGCAGCTTTGCCTACGACCAGGAGGCGCAAACCTACACGGACGTGACGCCGTTCGGCTTCCTGACGTCCTCAGGCACCAAGACGAAGGGGTCCCTCTTCCAAAGCTCGAGGAACAACTGGCAGTCCAATTCCGGCGTCACGCTCACGAGCATCCGGCACTTCGGCGGCATCACGAACACCACCAAAGTGGCCGCGATCTTCGAGAACCAGCGGAACAGGTTCCTCAGCTCCAATGCCGGAGAGCTGATCGTGGCCCGAGTGCCGGAGTTCGCCGGCTCCAACCAGACCACGGTCACAGCCGGCTCGCGCGAAGAGCGGATCCGGAACGAGAACTTCTTCGCCCTCACGACGTTCGATATCAAGGATCGGTACGTCCTGGACGGCCTGGTGCGGCGCGACGGCTCGTCGTTGTTCGGGTCCGGGAACCGGTGGGCGACGTACTACCGCGTTTCCGGGGCGTGGCGGGTCACTGAGGACATGAGGATCCCGGGCGTCGACGAACTGCGGCTCCGGGCCTCCTACGGCACGGCGGGTCTCCGGCCCGCGTTCGACGACCAGTATGAAATCCTCGCCGTGACCCCAGGCGGCTTCACGAAGCAGATCCTGGGCAATCCGCTCCTCAAGCCGGCCCGCTCGGCTGAGCTGGAGGTGGGCACGAACCTGGAGTTCGGGAACGGCCGGTATACCCTCGAGTACACCTACGCGCAGAAGACCACGAGGGACCAGATCCTCCTGGTCGACCTGCCCGCCGTCGCGGGCTTCTCGCAGCAATGGCAGAACACCGGTGCGCTGCGGTCGCGGACCCATGAGTTGACGTTCGCGGCCCGCGTGATCAACACCCCGGGCACCTCGCTGACGCTGAACATTGTGGGCGACCGGACCCGCCAGGTCATCACCGAGTGGAATTTGCCGGAGCGGCTGTACGGCTTCGAGCAGATGCCCAAGGCGTTCTTCCTGGGCAGGGCTTCGAACCTGGGCGTGCTGTACGGCAACCGCTGGGTTCGCAACATCGATGATCTGTACGACGACCCGCTCAAGGTGGCCGCGAGCGCGCCCGGTCAGACCTGGGCCCGTGATAGTGTGATGATCAACGAAGACGGCTACGTCGTCCGGAAGTCCGCCTACGGCACGCCGAACGAGCGGGCCATCAAGTACGTCTACTGCAAGTTCCCGGGCCCCGCCGGAACCTGCCTGGGCACGTCGAACGTCGTCCGGATCGGCGATGCCAATCCCAAGTTCAACATGAGCTTCGGCGTGACGCTCAACCACCGGCGGTTCGGAGTGAACGCGTTGCTCGACTGGTCGGTCGGCGGCAACATCTACAACGGAACCCGCCAGTGGGCGTTCCAGGCGACCCGGGACCGGGTGCAGGACCAGGCCGGTAAGCCCCAAAACGATGCCGCTTGTGGCACCGTTGCGGCGACCATGCCGTCGTGCCCGCAGAAAGCACTCGGGTACTACGGCGTCGGGTTCTACAACGGCCTCGATTCGAACGACTTCTTCGTCGAAAACGGGACCTACGCCAAGCTCAAAGAGTTGTCGGTGAACTACACCTTCGTGCAAGACCAGCTCCGGACCATCGGGCTGCGCGGGTTGCACGAGGTGCGGCTGGCGTTCATCGCCCGCAACTTGTTCACGATCACCAAGTACTCCGGGCTCGATCCGGAAATCTCCGGCCTGTTCGGCGATCCGTTCCAGGTCAAAATGGACTGGTACCAGTATCCGCAGTTCCGGACCTTCTCGGCCGTCGTCGAGATCACGTACTGAGGAGGCGCCCATGACCCCACATCGAGAGGTTTCCATGCTGCGGTTGTCGTCCCTCGCCGCCGCCCTGGCGGCCGTGCTCGCGACCGGCGGGTGCAACCTGAATGTCGAGAACCCGAATGCCCCGGACGCGCCACGGGCGTTCCTGGACCCGGCCGGCCTCCAGCAGCTCTTGGGCGGGTCGGTCCGGACCTGGGTCGCGACCCGCGCCAACTACAACGTCATGGCGCTGGATGTGATGGCCCAAAACTACACCGCGTCGTGGAACAACGCGGCCATTCGGTTCTACACCTCCATCGGCGTGGACTGCCCTACGGTCTGCGGCTGGACCAACAGCGCGACGGCGGCCGAAGCCGCCGGCGGCCCGGCCGTCGAGGCGCTGTGGTACGGGTATTACACGGTGCTCTCGTCGGCCAATGACGTGCTCAAGGCGATCGCCAGCGGTCTCTGCTTCGATGACGACTGCGCTACCGACAAGACGCTGACGTCGCGCAACAAGGCGATGGCCAAGATGATGCAGGGGATGGCCCTGGCCGGCATCGCGCTGATCTACGACCAGGGCTTCGTGGTCGATGAGAACACGGACCTCAGCACCCCCGACAAGGTGAACGGGCTGCAGTTCAGTACCCGCGCCGCGGTGCGGGACACCGCGCTCCAGAAATTTGAGGAGGCATGGACCGAAGCCGGCCTCGCGACCTGGTCGACGGAGAGTGAATGGATGGGTGTGGGCGCCGGGAAATCCTACACGAACGTTCAGATCCGGCAGCTGATCCGCACCATGGAAGCCGAGTTGATCGCGCTGTGGTCGCGCAACGCGACTGAGAACACCGCGGCCGACTGGGCCCGGGTGGCGACGCTCGCCTCGCAGGGCATCAGCTCCGGTGCACCGTTCGACTGGGAGTTCTACATCGACGTGGGTGCCCGCAATACCGAGCTGGATGAGATGAAGGTCTGGGGCAACTCCATCGGCACGGAGCGGGTGCACACGCGGGTGGCCGCCATGGTCACGACCAATCACGTAACTCCGTGGCCCGGGGGGGGTGGCAATCCCTGCCCCACGATATCGGCCGACCGGCGGGTGGGGGACGGCACGTATGGGCTAGTGGACGACAACCTCAATTTCGCGACCAAGGCGGCGACCGCCAACGCGGGCAGCGACTACGCCTGCTCTGGTGTGGCGATTTTCCCGGCTGCGCGCGGCTCATACCACCAGAGCAACCTCCAGCACGTCCGCTACTCGCGGCTGGCCTACCAAGGCGAGAACATGCCGGGGGGGACCCAGGACGGCACGGGTCAGGACCCGTTCTACACCAGGCAGATGAACGATCTGCTGTGGGCCGAGGGGCTCATCCGGCGACCGGCACCCGACCTGGCAACGGCCGCGACCCTCATCAACAATAGCCGCGTCGGACGGGGTGGATTGTCAACGCTCACCGCCGCCGCTGGCGCCCCTGCACTCCTCGCCGCGCTGCAATACGAGCAGGAGATCGAGTTCATGGGTCAGGGCAGCGACCCGTTCTTCAACCGGCGCCGGATCGACGGGCTGATCCCCAGCACGCCACGGCACATGCCCGTACCGGCAAAGGAGATGGATGTGCTCCTGCGCGCGGTCTACACCTTTGGCGGGCCGAGCGCGCCGGACATGGTGGCCGGCGCCGTCGGCGGGAGCGGTGCGCGGCGCCCAACCGTTGCGGATCGCTGGAGGGAACTCCAGGCGTTGAGGCCGAGGGCGTCGTTCCTGTCCAGGCGGGTCTACTGACGTCTGGCATCTGAACGAAGGAAGGGGGGCGGGAGCGATCCCGCCCCTTCTTTATTTAGGGAATGTGCACCGTCACCTCGGCCTGGCCCGCTGCCAGCGGCACCACCTGCTCGCGGCCGCCGGGCCACCGGATCCACAGCGCCGTCGGCTCGCCCGCACGTCCCAACACCTGCACGGCACCGTTCTCGGACCAGTACCCCGATCCCGCCTGAACTTCGCGAACCGGTCCGTTGCGATCGCCGTAACGCAGCCGCATCTGCGCCCCGATCGCGCTCGGATTCCCCGGCGGTCCCACCAACCGGACGCGGAGCCCGGGGCGGGTGCCGACATTATGGAAAACCCGCGTCGGGGCGCCGTTCTGGCTGACGGCGAGATCGAGTCGACCGTCACCATCAAAGTCCGCGTAAGCAGCGCCTCGCTGCTCGCCGTAGACCATCAGGCCGGACTGCTGCCCGGGCACGGGCTCAAGTCCTCCCGCTCCATCGCCGCGCAGCAGCAGGCTCCGGCCCGCGTCGTAGCGCGGCGTGGCGACATCCGTGGCGAAGAAGTTCTCGCTCAGGAACAGGTCTTCCTTCCCGTCGCCGTCGAAATCGGCGACGCCGGCGTAGAACGCGGGCGCCAGCTGTGCCTCCAGGGGCAGTGGCCGCGCCTCAAAGCGATCCCCCCGGTTCAGGAACACCATATGGTCCATCGTGGTCGCGCCGAGCCGGACCGTCGCTCCGGCGAGCGGGCCCAGGACCTGATCCATGTTGGCATCGGCGTACGCCGCGAAGGTCCGGAGCCGCTGCGCCACGCCGGGGACCGCCGACCCGAGCCGATCGAAGCTGGTGAGCGGCGCCACCGCGCCGATGCGCGGGTCCTCCTGGGCGAGCACGACGTCCGGACGGCCGCGCTCCCCGAAAAACCCGAAGTACAGGAACAACGGGCGGGCCTCGCTGGCGTGGTAGTCGGTGTTGCGGCCCCAGCTGGTGGCGACGATGTCGAGGCGGCCGTCGCCGTCCAGGTCACCGGTCGCGAGCCCGTTCCAACGGCTGTACAGCCCGGCCAAGCCGGGCATCGCCGGCGCGGGCTGGAAGCGGCCGCCCTTGTTCAGGAAAACGCGGATCGTGCCCCACTCGATGGCCACGATCAGGTCCGGCCGGCCGTCGCCGTCGATGTCGCTGAACAGCGCCGCCGAGACCATGCCCATTCCACGGAAGAGTGTGTTGTTCGCCGTATCGGGGACCAACCGCCCCTGTTCGTTCCGGTACAGCCGCGAGGACGGAGAGAGCGGGTAACCGCCCGGAACGATCCTGCCGCCGACGAAGAGGTCGAGGTCACCATCCCCGTCATAGTCCGCGATCGCGAGCGGACCCACGCTGGCGCTGTCGCCGGGGACGAGCGGCGTCATCGCTCCGGTCGCCAGGGAGTAGCCCACTACGCTGGGCGTGGCGAGCGCCTCGTTGGTCGAGCCCATCTCATAGCTCGAGACTCCCGCGATCACTTTGGAGCCCCAGCCGAGCACCGTGGTGAGATCTCCGGGCGCCGCGGGGACGCGCGTGGGCATGGGTCTCAGCCGCCGGCCGTCGTTCCGGAACCAGGCGAGTGCACCGGTGCGGCCGGCGCCGACGATCAGGTCTTCGAGGCCGTCGCCGTCCACATCGAACCAGGCGACGCCAGGCCCCAGTTGGCTGAAGGAGTTGGGGAGCAGGAGTTGGCGGGTGTAGTCGTCGAAGTAAGGTTCGACGTGGCGGTGGCCGCCGAGCTGATCGGAGATGTCCTCGAAAATGGGCGTGGGGCGTGGGGCGTGGGGCGTGGACGAAGGGGCACGATTCTCGGCGGGCTCCTGAATCTGATACAGCCGGTTCGGGCGGGCGCTCTTGATCACCGTCCGGCGGCCATCGCGCCAGGCCACTTCGATCGTCACCGAGTCGGCCCTCCCGGTCGCGAAGCTGAGCAGGGCGTCCGAACCCGAGAGGTACAGACCCCCGGCGACGACTTCCCGCTCCTGGCTCGGCACGGCTCCGCCGAGCACCCGCACGCGGCCGCCGACGCCGCCGGTGTTGGGCGCCTCGCCGCGCAGCCGGATCGCGATCCGCGGCGCAGTGGCATCGTTCCGGAGGACGGCCGCGGGCTTGCCGAGCCGGTTGATGACGACGTCCAGGTCGCCGTCACCGTCCAGATCGGCGAGCGCCATCCCGTGGGAGATGTCGGGTCCCAAGTCGAATCGCCAGGCGCGGCTCGCGTCCTCGAAGCTCAGGTCGCCGCGGTTCCGGAATGCGACGTTGGGCAAGGCCAGCGGCGGGTACTCGAACAGCATGCGCCGCCAGTCGATCTCCCGCAGCCGGCTGCGCAGGCGGTATTGGGTGTCGCCATCCATCACATCAAACCGGTGGCCGGTGCCGATGAGAATGTCCTCCCACCCATCGAGGTCCACGTCGAGGAACAGTGTGGACCACGACCAGCCTGAGGCGCCCACCCCGGCGAGCCGCGCCGCCTCCGAAAAGGTGCCGTCCCCGCGGCTCACTTGCAGGGTATTGCGCTGCATCTGGGGGCGGCCCTCTCCCTGCCCGGGCCGCTTGGGCACGGCAGTATGCGTCGGGATCTGGGTTTTGAGCCGGCGCGTGTCCTGGCTCAGCATGTCCACCTGAAACACGTCCGGCCGGCCGTCCCGGTTTACATCCCCCACGGCCACCGCCATCCCTGAGTTGCTGGTGGAGCGTACCGCGTACCACGGTGCCAGGCGGAAGTTGCCCCGGCCGTCGTTGAGCCAGAACTCGTCAGGGTCCTCGAAGTCGTTGGCCACATACAGATCGGGCGCGCCGTCGCCGTTCAAGTCCGCGAACACGGCCACGAGGCCGAAATCCTCCGGCTCGTCCGCGAGCATCCTGCCATGCTCGTCCACGAAACGGGGGTTGCGGGCGATCGGCTCCCGGACGAAGCGGCCGGCGCCGTCGTTCCGGTAGAAGAAATCGGGGTCGGCGCGTTGCACCAGGCTGATCCCGCCCAGGTCCGCGCGGTTGACGAGTTTGTAGTCGGTGCGGAATTGCTCCCGCACCTCGTAGCGCCCCGCTGGAGGGGGGGCACCCAGATGCCGCACGACCGCGTCGAAGCTGCGCTCCTGCGGCGACATCCGGTCGATGGTCGTGTACGCCTTGTAGTTCGCGACGTAGAGGTCGAGGTCGCCGTCGCCATCCACGTCGGCCGCGGCGATCGTGGTGCTGCCGGCCGACGAGGTCAGGCCGGCGTCCGCGCCCTGTTCGGTGAAGCGACCAGTCCCGTCGTTCAGGAACAGCGCATTCGGCCCCCCGAGGGCGACGAGAATCAGATCGAGATCCTTGTCACCGTCGACGTCCGCGAACACGCACCCGGTGGAGTAGCGGTCGGGCGCCGCGACGGCCGCGCGCTCGGTGATGTCCTCGAAGCGCCACGCGCCGAGGTTGCGATACAGCGCGTTCGCTCCTTCCGTGCGTGCGAGGAAGATGTCCACCCAGCCGTCGCCGTCGACGTCGCCGAGGCACGTGCCACCCCCCTGGGCCAGGATGCGGTTCCGGGCCAAGAGCGAGTCGCTTACGGTGTTGGCGAAGGTGATGCCGGTCTCGCGGGGATCGAGCAGCGTGAACCCTGGAGTGCCTTTCCGGGGGACGTCCGAGGCTCGCCAGCGGTATCCATTCCCTTTGTGCCAGCTGGTGTCAACGGGCCGGCCGCAGGCCGCGACGAGCAGGGCGAGAATCAGGACGCGGCGCCCGCTTGGAGAGCCTCTCAGAGGCCCGACCGCGTCCAGATGACGATCGTGCCGCAGGTGTTGTTGCCTCGGAGGAACTCGACCGGTGTCTCCGTGATCGTCCGGTAGATCTCGACCGCGATCACGCCGACGATGGGCATCTCGAGGCTGGTGGAGTTATTCGCGGGGAGGCCGTCGAGAAAGAAGTCCGGCTGGCACTCCCCGCGGGCCATGCGCACCCGGCACGCGTTGAACCGGCAGATCAGGCGCACGCCCGACACGCTGCGCAGCAGGTCGGACAGGCGGACGGCGTTCGACTGCTTGATGTCGTCTTCGGTCAGGTACACGCCCCGCCCGCGCTCCCGCCGCAGCGCGAAGCCCGCCATCCCGCGCCGCTCCCACGCCGGCGCTTCGACGGTAACGCCGGGTACCGCGACCGGCGCCAGCTCCAACTCGATCACCACGGAGAGGGTCTCGCGGTCGGCGAGCTCAATCACCCACGACCCGGGGGTATACCCAAGCGCCCGCACCTGCATGACGTACACGCCCGGCTTGAAGCCCGCGGTGGTGAACTGGCCGGTGGCGTTGGAGCGTAGCGTGACGGACGTGCCCAGGACGGTGACGGCGGCGCCCTCGAGCGGCTGCCGGCTGGCGCGGTCGAGCAGCTGGCCGGCGATCCCGGCGGTCGCTTGCGCCGGTGCGGGGCGAGGCACCACCCCAGCGAGGCACCCCACGAGGCCTAGCCACAGACCGAACGGACGCGGCATGGCGGAGCTAGTCATAAGCTTCGAGCACGTATAGTACCGTGCCGGGAGTTGCGCGCCAGCCTGGACGGCTTCCCGGGGTCTTGACGCTCCCAACGCCGCGCCGTATATGAAATCCTAACGCCGTCAACATCAGGGATTCCCAATGGCCGTCATCCCTTGGGTCGCCCTCCACAACTTGTGCCGTCTTTCGCCAGGCCTCGCCGCTCGAGGCCGAGCTGTGTCTTCTCACCGAGGGAGTGCGCGTATGCTCCACAAGTGTCTGAAGGCGTTGGCCGTCGTGCTGCTCACCGCCGCCGTTCCGGCCGCGGCCCAGGACGCGATCCTGCGCGGCACCGTGACGTCGGACCGTGGCGAGCTCGTGCAAGTCGCCGCCGTCCAGCTCCCGGAGTTGAATCTCCAGGTGCTGACGGGGGCGAAGGGCCAGTACACGTTCGTCATTCCCGCCGCGCGCGTGCGCGGGCAGTCCGTGACGCTGCGCGTCCGGGCGATCGGGTACAAACCGGGGACGCGGGTCATTACGCTCGCCGCGGGCGAGCAGACGATCGACTTCACGCTCGCCACCGACGTCAACATGCTCGAGGCGATCGTCGTCACGGGTGTGCAGGAAGCGACGCCGGCGACGCACGTGCCGTTCAACGTCACGCGCGTGGACGTCGCGAACCTGCCGCTCGCGTCGTCCGACCCGTTGCGCCAGCTGCAAGGGAAGATCGGCTCGAACATCGTGTCGGGGAGCGGCCGGCCGGGCACGCAGCCGTCGGTGCTGCTGCGCGGGCCGACGTCGCTCAACGCCCAAGGCCGGAGCCAGGACCCGCTCTACATCGTGGATGGGGTCATCATCAACGGCAACCTGCCCGAGATCGCGCCGCAGGATATCGAGAGCGTGGAAGTGCTGAAGGGCGCGGCGGGCGCGTCGCTGTACGGCGCGCGCGCCGGCAACGGCGTGATCAGCATCAAGACGAAATCCGGCAGCCGGGCGCTCGAAGGCGTGAAGTTCAGCGCCCGCACCGAGGTCGGCATGTCCGACATCGAGCGGGACTTCGGGATCGCCCGCTTCCACGCGCTGCTGACCGACGAGACGGGCACGCGGTTCTGCCAGAACGTTTCGGGCCAGCCGCTGTGCGCGCGGACGTTCAACTACGCCGCCGAGCAGGCCCGCATCAACAACGATCCCGGCCTGTTCGCGATCTCGGCCCCCGGCTTCCCGCTCGATCCCGGCTCGTCGATTTCGCCGTCAGCCGTCACGGGCCGCACCGGCAACGTGCTGAAGGAGCAGTTCCAGCTCAACCCCTGGCCCGGCACCGCGTACAACGCGGTGAACCAGGTGGTGGATCCGCATCCGTTCATCCAGAACAGCGTGGACCTGACGGGCCGCGTGGGCGGCACGCGCTTCTACGCCAGCGCGACGAACCTGTCGGAGCAGGGGGCCATCCGCTTCCTGAACGGGTTCGACCGGAACTCGTTCCGCGCCAACGTCGATCAGGTCATCGGCACGCAGTGGAACGTCGGCCTCACGGCGTATTACAGCCGCGGGTCGAACGACGGCGCGAACAACGACGGCGGCAACAACGCCTTCTTCCTGCTGACGCGCCAGCCGGCGAGCGTGAACATGCTGCAGCGCGACACCCTGGGGCGGCTCTTCATCCGGCCGAACCTGCAGGGCGGCGGCAGCCAGAATTCCAACCCCATCTATTCCTTTGAGAACGCGCTCCGCAGCGACGTGGCGAACCGGTTCATCGGCGGCGCCACCGTGACGTTCACCCCGGTCAACTGGGTGAATCTCGAGGGGAACGTCGGCTACGACCTGCGGCGGACCACCTTCTCGCAGATTCAGGATAAGGGCTACCGCACCACGTCGTCGGTGCCGGCCACGAACAACGGGTCCATCTTCCGGGGCGGGTCCGGCGACGAGGCGTTCGACGCCAACCTGAACGCCACCGTGAAGCGCGAGCTCACGCCCGATCTCCGCGCGCGTCTCACCGCGCGTTACCTGTTCGAGCAGCGTGATGCGGACCTGAACACCGGCCAGGGGAACACCCTGTCGGTGAAGGGTGTGACGTCGCTCGGCAACGCCACGGCCAACAAGCTGGTGGCGTCGTCGTTCACGCGCATTCGCCAGATCGGCCAGTTCGTCGGCGGAAACCTCGAGTTCAAGGACCGCTACATCCTCGACGCGCTGGTGCGGCGCGACGGCAGCTCGCTGTTCGGCCCCGGCAACCGCTGGGCCACCTTCGGCCGGGTGTCGGCCGCGTGGCGCGTGGCGCAGGAGCCGTGGTGGTTCCTGCCCCAGGCGACCGAGTTCAAGCTGCGCGCCTCCTACGGGACGGCGGGCGGCTCGCCCAACTTCACGGCGCAGTATGAAAGCTTCAACATCGGCGGCGGCGGCATTCTGACGCTCACGACGCTCGGCAACCGCAACCTGCGGCCCGAGCTGCATCAGGAGATCGAGCTGGGCGCCGACATCGAGCTGTACGGGCGCTACGGCATCACCGCCACCTACGCCCACTCGGTCATCGATCGCCAGATTCTCCAGGTCCCGGTGTCGTCGTCGACGGGCTACCAGAACCAGTGGCAGAACGCCGGGGCGCTGCTCAACATCACCCACGAGCTGTCGGTCAACATCCCGCTGATTCAGCGTCGCGAGCTGTCGTGGTCGATGGGCCTGGTGTACGACCACAATCGCAGCTGGATCAAGCGGCTCGACGTCGCGCCCTACACCTACGGGACGGGTCAGCAGGGGACGGAGCAGATGTTCCAGGCGCAGGAGGGCGAGCGGGTCGGGACGTTCTACGGCCGCTACTTCCTGCGGTCCTGCCGCGACCTACCGGCGCCGTTCAACACCGACTGCGGCGGTTCGACGAGCTCGTTCCAGCTGAACGACGAGGGGTGGCTCGTGTGGGTCGGTGCGGGGAACAACCCCCGCATGGGCGTCACCGACAACCTGTGGGAGACCCAGCTGCCCAACAGCCAGGCCCCCTGGGGCGTGGCGCTCAACTGGGGCATGCCGATCATCCTGCGCGGCGATCCCAACAACATCACGGACGCCCGCCGGGTGCCGCTCGGCAACGCGCTGCCGGACTTCCGCTTCGCCGTCACGCAGAACTTCCAGTGGCGCGGCTTCTCGGTGTACGCGCTGCTCGACGCGTCCATCGGCCAGCAGGTCTGGAACGAGGGCTTCCATTGGGCCCACCTGGACTTCCTGTCGCACGACGTGGACCAGGTCGGGAAGTCGGTGGCGACGGCGAAGCCGATCGGGTACTACTACCGCGCGGCCCCGCCCGACAACGGCTCCGGCGTGGGCGGGTTCTACGACATCCTGGGACCCAACAGCTTCACCGTCGAGGACGCGAGCTACGCCAAGCTGCGCGAGCTGTCTCTCTCCTATCACATCGGCCGCCTGGGCGGCGCGGGTGATTGGGCGGTGAGCGTCGTGGGCCGGAACCTCCTGACTTTGACCGGCTACCGGGGCTTCGATCCGGAGGTCGGGATCACCGGGGGCGACGGTGCCTCGCGGGCCATCAATGCCGTGGATGCGTTCGTGTTCCCGAACCTGCGGACGTTCACCGTCCGCGTGTCCTCGAGCTTCTAGAGACTGCGGGGCGGCCGCGGCGAGCCAGCGCTCGCCGTGGCGGCCCGCGCGGCGTCCACTTCGCCGGAGCGCACGCACATGAACAAGCGTTATCTGCTCAGCAGCATCCTGGTGCTCACCCTCGCCGCGTGCTCGAACCCGCTCGACGTGACGAACGGCAACGACCCCGACCGGAACCGCGTGTTCACCAACCCGCAGGACCTCCAGGTGTTCGTGTCCGGGCTGTTTGCCGTCATGAACCAGAGCACGATCGGCGGATCGAACGACGGCCTGCAAACGCAGCTGGCCGTCATGTCGATGGAGAACACCTCCACCCTCGCGAATTTCGCGATGGGGCCGCGGGGCTCCATTCCCCGGAACCCCATCACCAATCAGCGCGGCAGCCAGGGGAACGCCGGCAACTACCACGACTGGTTCCGCGGTCACCGCGCCGCGCGCCAGGCGGCACTGGCCATCGCCGCCCTCGGCAACATCAGCCTGGGCTCGGCCGCCGCCGACAGCCGCGCCCGCGCCTTCGCGCGGCTGATGCAGGGCATCGCACTCGGCAATCTGTCGCTGGCGTACGATTCGGCGTCGATCCTCACCGAGAACGACAACCCCGAGGCCGACGCCGCGGTCGTCGTGCCGCTGTCGAGCTATCAAGCCGTGAACACGGCGGCCCTGGGCTACGTCGACTCGGCCATCGCGATCGCGACGGCGAACCCGGGCGCCTTCCCGCTCCCCACCACCGCGAACTTCTGGATCAACGGGATCGGGGTGACGCAAGCGCAGTTCATTCAGATCGCGCGCTCGTACAAGGCGAAGTTCCGCGCCAACGTGGCGCGTACCCCGGTCGAGCGGGCGGCGGTGGACTGGAACCTCGTCATCGCCGACGCCAACGCCGGGATCACGGCCGACCTGGCGCCCCAGATGGACCAGGCGAACGGCTGGGACGTCACCTGGGTGGTGCAGGCGTTCGCGACCGGTTCGGGCGCATGGCACCAGATGTCGAACTTCTGGATGGGCATGGCGGACAGCTCGGGCGGCTACCAGACGTGGCTCAATCTGGCGCCGAACTCGCGCGGGCCGTTCCTGATCGTCACGCGGGACCGCCGCTTCCCGTCGGGCACGACCCGGGCCACGCAGAGTTCCGCCGCCGGGACGGGAACGGCGGGGCAGCCGTTCGCCAACACCCCCTACTTCCGGAACCGGCCGGCGGGTGAAGACGTGTCGGGTGACCCGCTGCAGGTCTCGATGTACGACTTCTGGCGCTCGCGGCAGTTCCAGCAGGCGAGCCGGGTGGGGCCGTACCCGATCATGACCGCCGCTGAGATCCGGTTGCTCGCGGCCGAGGGTTACATCCGCTTGGGGAACTTTGCGGCGGCGATTCCGCTGATCAACAAGACGCGGGCGGATACAACCGGCGGGAACACGACGGCGAAGGGATGGCTGCCGGCTATTCCGCTCACGGTCGCCGATACCCTCACGCCGGTCCCCGGGGGCAACTCCTGCGTGCCCCGCGTGCCTGCACCCCCGTACACCGCTCCGTTCACGACGAAGTGCGGTAACGTGTGGGACGCGCTGAAGTGGGAGTACCGGATGGAGACCGCCTATACCGGGTACGGGAACTGGTTCTTCCCGGCGCGGGGGTGGGGCGACCTGCCGCAGAATACTGCGACGCAGTGGCCCGTGCCCTACCAGGAGATGGACGCCCGGCGCCAGGCGTTCTACGGCTTCGGCGGCGGCGGCCCCTCCAGTTCCGCTGCGGGCAACTACGGGCTGTTCCCGGGAGGCGTGTACTAGCCGTGCTCCAGC
>JBGPOM010000002.1:0-20128 GCA_041488075.1 Gemmatimonadota bacterium | reverse complement strand
GCGCCGCCGCGCTCGACGCCGCGCGCATGGCCGAGCGGGGCTACGCCCGCTTGTCGCGGATCCTGCACCATCAGTTCCAGAGCCGGAAGCCGATCATCCTCTACGCCTCGCAGTCGGACTTCCAGCAGACGAACGTCGTCGACGCGCAGGGTGAGGGCCTGGGCGGCGTCACCGAGTTCTTCAAGCACCGCATGGTGCTGCCCTTCACGGGCTCGTACGCCGAACTCGAGCACGTCCTGCAGCACGAGATGGTCCACCAGTTCCAGTTCGACATCTACAGCCGCGGGCACCCCGGCGGCGGGGTGCAGACCTTGGTCAGCGTCAACCCGCCGCTCTGGTTCATGGAGGGGATGGCGGAGTATCTGTCGCTCGGCCCGATCGACCCCAATACGGCCATGTGGCTGCGCGATGCGTCGCTCGAGGGTCACCTGCCCACGATCGAGGAGATGACGTACGACCCGAACGTCTTCCCCTACTACTACGGCCACGCCCTGTGGGCGTACATCGGCGAGAAGTGGGGCGACGAAGTGATCGGGGAGATCCTCCAGACCTCGGTGAGCTCAGGCGTCGAGACCGCCATCAAGCGGGCGCTGGGCCTGACGCTCGACGAGCTGTCTGCCGACTGGCGCGACGCCGTGCAGACCACGTTCCTGCCGCAGCTCGGGGACCACTACCGTGCGCGCCGCGTGGCGCAGGCCACGCTCACGCGCAAGCGCTCGCACGGACGGATCTTCCTCGCGCCCGCCCTCACGCCCGACGGCCGCGAGCTGGCCTTCTTCGGCGACCAGGGGGGCTTCTTCATCGACCTCTTCCTCGCCGACGCCGAGACCGGCCGGGTCAAGCGGCGGCTCGTCAAGTCGACGATCAATCGGAACTACGAGAGCCTGCGGTTCATCAACTCGGCGGGATCATTCTCCCCCGACGGCCGGTTCTTCGCGCTGGCGGCGAAACGCAAGGACCGGGACGACCTCGTCATTCTCGACGTGCGGCACAACCGCGAGGAGCGGCGGATCAAGATCCCCCTCAACGGCCTGCAGACGCCGACCTGGTCCCCCGACGGCAGCCAGCTCGTGTTCACCGGGTTCGACGGCGGGCTGTCCGACCTCTTCATCGTGAACCGCGACGGGACCGGCCTGCGGCGGCTCACCAACGACAAGTACGCCGACCTGCAACCCGCGTGGTCGCCCGACGGCAAGACGATCGCGTTCGTCACCGACCGCGGCGGCGACACCGACTTCGAGCACCTGCGGTTCGGCAACCTGCGCATCGCGCTGTACCATCTCGACGCGGGCACGATCGAGATGCTGGGCCACATGGAGCAGGGGAAGAACATCGATCCCGCCTGGGCGCCCGACGGCCAGTCGCTCGCGTTCGTCTCCGACCGCACCGGCATCAGCGACATCTACCTGTACGAGCTCGCCGACGGCACCATCTATCAGATCACCAACCTGTACACCGGCGTCCAGGGCATCACGCCCCTCTCGCCCGTGATGTCGTGGGCCCGCCAGGCCGACCGTCTCGCGTTCGTCTACTACGAGGACGGCCAGTACAGCGTCTATTCCGTGGAAAACCCGCGCTCGCTGCGCCGCGCCCCCTTCCAGGGCCCCGCGGTGCAGGCGGTGACGTCGCTCGTCGCCGCCCGCGATACCGCGGCCCCCGCGCCGACCGCTGTGGCCGCCGCCGGCGCCCCCGCCGCCGCCGCCCCCGCCCGCATCTCCGCGCCGGTCGAGCGGCCCAACGAGTCGGCGTCGGTGTATCGCGCCTCCGGCGGGTTCCGGCCCTCGGGATCGCCGCAGCCGGCCGAGTCGTCTGCCGCCCCGGGGCCCGTCTCGGTGCGCCAGCTGCTCGATTCGGCGACGCTGGCGCTCCCCGACACGAGCGAATTCACGCTGCGGACGTATCACGTGCGCTACACACCCGATTACGTGGCGCGCCCGACGGTCGGCTATCAGCGTGACAATTTCGGCCGCGGGTTCTTCGGCGGCACGGCGGTCGCCCTGTCGGACATCCTCGGCAACCACACCATCGTGCTGTCGGGATCGGTGAACGGGCGGATCAGCGAAGCGCAGTTCCTGGGGGTGTATGTCAACCAGGCCCATCGCTTCAACTGGGCGGCCGGGTTCTCTCAGGAGCCGCTCTACTTCTACGCCGGCAGCGCCTGGAGTCGCGTCGATTACGGGACCGTGGGCGGCACGGACAGTGCCGACGTATTCACGACGAGCATCCGCCGCTTCGTGATCCGCGACGGCTTCGTCGAGTCGTATTATCCGTTTAGCCGTTTCAGCCGAGCGGAGTTGGGCCTGCACGCCGTGAACATCAGCGACGCGACGCTCCAGCTCGAGACCGGGTTCGATTCGCAGAGCGGGAATTTCCTGGGCCAGAATTACCTGAACGTGGCCGGCCCCTCGATCAGCTACATCCAGCCGTCGCTGGGGCTGGTGCACGACAACTCGTTGTTCGGCTACGTGGGCCCGTTCGCCGGCTCGCGCTCGCGCTTCCAGGTCTCGCCCGCGTTTGGCACGTGGCAGTTTACCGCCGCGCTCGGCGACTACCGGCGTTACCTCTACTTCCGGCCCTTCACGCTGGCGTTCCGCGGCCTGATGTTCGGGCGCTACGGGCGGGATGCAGAGCGCTTCCCGATCTTCCTCGGCACCACCGAGCTGCTGCGCGGCTACACCTATGGGTCGTTCCGGGACAACGAGTGCATCGCCAATCCCGGCAACAACTCGCAAACCGGCTGCGCCGAGCTGGACCAGCTGATCGGTTCGAAACTCGCCGTGGCCAACGTCGAGCTGCGCTTCCCGCTCACTCGCAGCCTGGTGCTCGGCTTCCTCCCGATCGGCTTCCCGCCGATCGAGGCCGCGATCTTCTACGACGCCGGGCTGGCCTGGAGCGAAGGGTCGGTCGTGAAGCTGACCCGCGCCGCCGGCGAGAACCCCGTGCTCGTGCGGGCGCCGCTCAAGAGCTGGGGCGGCTCGATTCGGGTCAACATGTTCGGCCTGATGATCTTGCGGTTCGACTACACCAAACCGATCGACCGGCCGCTGAAGCGGAACTACTGGACCATCAGTCTCGGTCCGACGTTCTAACTCCGCGTCGCTAAAACACTTGCAATGGCCTCGCCGGTTGTCTATCTTGTCGGCGAGGCCATTTGCGTATCCCGGGTTGTTACCTCCTGCTCGCGGGCGTGACGCTCTGGGGCTGCCGGTCCCAAGCGCCCGCCGTCGTATCTTCGCAATCCCAAGAACAACAACAGGTTAGCCAGCAGCGCCGGTCCGCCAGCCGGAGCACCGGCGTGGCCATCCGACTCCCCGCCCAGGGGGGCACGCCGCGGCTGTACCGCCTCCCCCGGCTCATCGAAATCCCCGGCGCGCTGCGGGGGCGCCTCCCGGCGCTCGAACGCATCGTGGGACTCGACCCCGAGTCCGAGTTCCTGTTCGTCGTCACCGCCAAGCAGGAGCTGCTCGCCCTCGATCTCGGCAGCGGCCGCGTGGACACGGTCGCGACCGGGATCGCGCAGGCGGCGCTGGGCCCCGACGGCACGCTCTACGCCGTGGATGCGAAGCGCCGCGTCGTTTCATTGTCGCGCCGCACGCGGTTCGCCTGGCCGCAGCCCCTGACGGGCCTGCCCCGTGACCTGTTCGGCTCCACCGATCAGCGCCTCGTCGCCGTCATTCCCCAGGACCCGCCGCGCCTGCTCGTCGCCGCCGCCGACCAGCCCCCCGCCGTGCGCGAGATCGCCGCTGGAGGCGACGTCGCGGCCACGCGCTGGGGAGACCTGGTCGCCGTCGCCAGCGACTCGGGCGTCGCGCTCTACGATCCGCTGGGACGCCGCGATCCGGCGTTCGTCCGGCTCGCCGACCGGCCGCGTGCGCTCGCGTTCTCGCCGTCGGGGCACCGCATTTACGTGGCCCGCCGCGGTGCGCTCGGCCTCGCCGTGATCGACCGCTATGAGCATCGCGAGCTCGACGGCGTCGCCCTCCCCGGCCCCGCCGCCGCCCTGCGGCTCGATCCGCTGGGGCGGTGGCTGCTCGCGCGCCCGGCGCTCGGCGACTCGGCGTGGATCGTGGACCTCCCGATCAAACGGCACACCGGTGGGGTCGCCACCACCTGGCAGTCCGATCTTCCCGCCGTCTCCCCCGACGGCGTGCTGATCTACCGGCGCGACGACGACGTCGTCGCGATGCGACCCGACTCCCTCACCGAGACGGGCCGCGTGGAGCGGGGCGCCGCCGATCTCTGGGTGCTGACGTCCTGGCTGCCGCGGGGCAGCGGCCTGGCAGGTCAGGCGGGCGCCGACGCGCTCGCGGCCGACACCGTCGGCGCGGAGGGCCCCCTGTACGTGCAGGTCTCCACGTCCCAAAACCCCGACTGGTCGGGCCGCTTGGCACAGGACCTGGCGCGCGCCGGCCTCGCGGCCCGCGTGCTGGCGCCGCAGGGCCCGGACGACGGTTACCGCGTCGTGCTCGGACCCTACGCCAACCGCGCGCAGGCCGAAGCGACCGGCCGCAAGCTCGGCCGCCCGTTCTGGATCTACCAGCCCGGCCAGTGACGGCGCCCCCCGCCCCCTCGACCTTCCCGGCCCCGCGCCAGCTGCCGCTCTCACGGCTGGGCCACTTGATCCCGCCGCTCGTCGAGGGACAAGCCCTCGTCGCGCTCGTGCCCACTACCGCCGATCTCGTGTGGGCGGCCAAGGCGGCGTGGGACATCGCGCGCATCGCGGCGCGGAGCGGGCGCCGGGTGGCGCTGGTGGACCTGGGCGTCGAGGAGCCGACCCTGCACCAGACCGTGGGGCTGACGCCCAGTGACGGCATCGTAGATGCCTTCGAGTACGGCGTGTCGTTGACGAAGGCCGCCCACGCAGTGGACGGCGTCTTCTTCATTGGGGCCGGGTCGTACACGGCCAGCGCGGGCGACCTCTACGCGCACCCCCGCTGGCGCAAGCTGCAGGCGGGGTTCCGCGCCGAGGGCGCGCTGCTGCTGCTCTTCGTGTCGGCGACGGGCCTCGGCAAGCTCTCCGCCGTGCCCGATGGGGCGATTGTGCTCGCACCCGAGGGGCTGGATCGCGCGTCGGCGGTCGGGATGGAGATCGCGGCCGCGCTAGAGCGCGGCACGCCACTGCTCGGGGTGGCGCGCGATCGTTGGATGCCGGCGGCCACCCCCACGCCCACCCCCACCCCCACCCCCGCCTACCCCTCGAGCCTCGCGCCCGAGCCCACGCGGCGCGGCGCACGCGCGCTGGCAATCACATTGGTGCTGGCCGGGGCCGCCGTCGGGGGCTGGGCGCTGCTCGCGACCGCGAGGGAGTCTTTCAGGGCCCCTCCCCCACCCTCCACACTTGCGGCCCCGGCCGACACCCTTGCCTGGACGATCCAGCTCGCCGCGTACGGGACGGCCGACAAAGCGCTGGCGCACGCCGACCAGGTGACCGAGGTGGCGGGGATCGTCGCGCTCGTGACGCCGGTCCAGCAGAGCGGCAGCAGCACCGTCTGGTACCGCGTGCTGGCCGGCTCGTACGCGACGCGCGAGGGGGCGGCGGCGGGGCGCGAAGAGCTGTGGCGCCGGGGCGCGACCCCCCGGGGCATCGGCGACTTGCTGCGCGCTCCGTACTCGCTCGTGCCGGCGACGGACACATCGCTCGCGTCGCTGCGGCGCCAGGGACTGCTGGCGGCCCGTTGGGCGAACCACATCGTCATCGGCGCCTTCGAAACGCCCGAGCAGGCCGCCTTCACCGCAGCCCAGCTGACGCGCGCCGGCGTGCGCGCCACCCTTCTCCCACGCGTGGGGACCGCACCATGAGATTGAGCCGGTTGGAGCTGTCGGGTTTCAAGTCGTTCGCGGGGACGGTGGAGCTCCCCTACGAGCCCGGCGTGACGGCCATCGTGGGGCCGAACGGCTGCGGCAAGTCGAACATCTCCGACGCCGTCCGCTGGGTGCTGGGCGAGCAATCGCCGCGCCTGCTCCGCGGCGGGAAAATGGAAGACGTCATCTTCCAGGGCTCGACCGGCCGCCGGCCGGTGAACGTCGCCGAGGTGTCGCTCGTGTTCGACAACTCGGACGGCACGCTGCCGATCGCCTACCAGGAGGTCGTCGTCACCCGGCGGCTGTCACGCTCGGGCCAAAGCGAGTACCTCCTCAACCGCTCGCCGGTGCGGCTGCGGGACATCCAGGATCTGCTGCGCGGCACCGGGCTGGGCGCGGACGCGGCCGTCGTGATGGAGGCGAAGATGATCGAGGCGCTGCTCTCGGAGAAAGCCGAGGAGCGGCGCGCCCTGTTCGAGGAAGCGGCGGGGATCGGGCTGTATCGCGACCGCAAGAAGAGCACCGAGCGGCGCCTCGAGGAGACGGCGGCCGACCTCGCGCGGCTCGAGGACCTGATCAGCGAGGTGCAGACGCAGGTGCGGAGCCTCGCCCGCCAGCGCGGCAAGGCGGAACGCTCTGGGAAGATGGTCGAGGAGCGCTTCGGCGTCGCGCTGACGCTGGTACGGCGCGAGATCGAAGACTTCGATCTGGCGCTCGGGGCGCTGGGGGTGCGCGCGCGTGAGCTGGCCGAGACGCTGCCGGCGGCGCGCGCGCGCCTCACCGACGCGGAGCGCGGGCGGGAGACCCACGTGCAGGGGCGGCACACCGCCGAGGCGCGGCGGACGGAAGTGGAGCGCCGTCTCGCCGACGCGAAGCTCGAGGTCGGTCGGCTCGAGAGCGATCTGGCACTGGCGGCGGAGCGGCTCGGCAACGCGGGCCAGCGGCGCCAGACCGCGGCCGAAGAGCAGGCCCAGGGAGAGCGGCGCGCCGGGCAGGCGGAGCGCGAGCACGACGCCGCCGCGGCCGAGTGCTCGGCGGCCGAGCGGGACCTCGCCGCGGTGCAAGGTGAGCTGGGGACGCGCGCGGGCCGGGAGGACGAGGTGCGCGGCCGGCTCGCGGCCCAGCGGGCCTCGGTCCGCGACCTCGAGGAAACGCTGCAGCGCCGGGCGGAGGCGGCCCGCGCGCTGGAGGGCGAGCGGGCGGCGCTGGAGCGCGAGGGCGGGGAGCTGCGGGACCAGTTGGCGCGGGCCTCAGGCGAACGCCACGTGCGTGAGGCGGCCGCCCAGGCGGCCGCCGGTGCGGCCGACGCGGTGGCGCAACGCGCCGCGCGCGACGTGCAGGCGTCCGTCCGCGCCGTCGAGGCGCTGCGACAGGCGCGGCGGCAGGTCGCCGCGCTGCAGGAGCAGGAGATGGGCGCCCGCGGGGCGCGGCGCCAGACCGAGGCGGCGCTGGCGCAGCTCGAGGCGCGGCGCGACGCGCTCACCGAGCTCGACCGCGAGCGCGTGGGGCTCGCGCCCGCCGCCCAGGCGCTGCTCAAGGCGCGGCAGCGGTTCGGCGACGCCGTGATCGGCCCGCTCGCGGACTTCGTCCGCACCAGCCGCCGCGACGCCGAGCTGGCCGAGCGACTGCTGGGCGAGTGGCTGCACTCCGTGCTGGTGCGCGACGCGTCGGCCATCGACGCGATCCGGGCCTGGCACGACGAAACCCAGCCCGGGCCGCTCGTGCTGCTCCCCTGCGTGCCCGGCCCGCGGCTCGCGGCCGACGGCCACCCCCTGCAGGACGCGCTGCGTGTGGACGGTCCGGCGGCAGCATGGGTGCGGGCGCTCCTCGCCGGGCACGAGGTGCTCGGCGGAGCGGCCGGCGCCGGCCGGGCCCTGCGGCGGGCGAACGGGGCGGTCTTCCTGGACGGCGGCAGCAGCGCCACTGGCGGCCCGTTGCAGCGGCGCGCCGAGCTCGAGACGCTGGAGCACGAGGTGCGCGAGGCCGCCGCGGCGCGGGATCGCGCGGGCGCCGCGCTCGATGGGACAGTACAGGAGCTGGCGGCGGCCGAGGCGGCGTTCGCCGCGGCGGGCCAGGCGGCGGAAGGGGCCCGGCACGCCGAGCTCGAGGTCGGTGCCGAGAAGGGCGAGGCCGAGCGCGCTGTGATCCACGCGCGCCGCCAGGCCGAAGAGGCCGCGGCGCAGGTCGAGCGCCTCACGCGCCGCCTCGCAGAAGTCGACACGCGGTTGGGTCCGCTCCACACGGAGCTGCAGACGCGCGAGCTCGAGCGGGTGCGGGCCGACGAGCAGCTGGGCGTCGAGCGGGCCGGGCTCGAGGGCCTGGAGGCGCAGCAGGAGGCGGCGCGCGAGCAACGGGTGCGGTGGCAGGTCGAGGCCGCGCAGGTCGAGGCCCGCCTCGCCGCGGCGCGCGAGCGCGCCGATCGGGCCGCCGCAGACGCGGGCGAATCCCGCCAACAGGCGGCCGCGCGGGCCGCGGAGATCGCCCGCATCGAGCGCGACACCACGTCGCTCACCACCCAGCGCACCCAATGGCAGGACGCGCTGCAGGAGCGCCGGCTCGCCCTGGTGGAGCTCGAGGCGGCAGCTCGGGAGGCCGAGGCGCACGTCGGCCTGGCGGAGGCGGATCTGGCGCAGGGCGAGGGCGCGCTCGACCAGGCCCGCAAGGCTCTGGAGGCGCTGGGCGAAGAGGAGCATCGCTTGCAGCTCGAGCGCACGGAAATCGAGGGCCGCCGGCGCGGCCTGGTCGAGCGCGTGGAGACCGAGTGGCGCAAACCGCTCGACCGGCTGCTGGCTGAGGCGCCGGAGGTACCCGGCGACATCGAGTGGCTGCGCCAGGAGAACGACCGGCTCCGCGGGCAGATCGACGCCGTCGGCCCCGTTAACGCCCTCGCCGTCGAGGAGCACGCCGAGGAAGTGAAGCGGCTCGAGTTCCTGATGACGCAGCGCGATGACCTCGTCGCCGCGCGCAACTCGCTGCAGCAGGCGGCGCGCGAGATCGACCAGACGGCCAAGGCGCTGTTCCTCGAGTCTTTCGGAAAGGTGCGGGAGAATTTCCGCGGCGTGTTCCAGACCCTGTTCGGCGGCGGCGAATGCGACGTGCGGCTGGCCAACGAGGACGAGCCGCTCGAAAGCGAGATCGAGATCCACGCGGCGCCGCGCGGCAAGCGCACCCAGCGGATCCACCTGCTGTCGTCCGGAGAGCGCACGCTCGTCGCCGTGTCGCTGCTGTTCGCCATCTTCCTGACGAAACCCAGTCCGTTCTGCCTGCTCGACGAGGTCGATGCCCCACTGGACGACGCCAACGTCGGCCGCTACGTCCGGCTGCTGGCGGAGTTCAAGGACCAGACCCAGTTCATCGTGATCACCCACAATCCGCGTACCATGCAGGCGGCCGACGCGGTGTACGGAGTCACGATGCAGGAGCCCGGCGTCTCCACGATCGTCGGCGTGCGGCTCGGCCAGATGGAACCGGCGTAGACCCCATGCGCCGGCTGCTGTGGCTCGCGCTCTTGCCCGCGGGCCTCGCGGCGCAGCGGCCCGCCGTGTCCCCGGTATTGCCGCGCATCTGGCAGCGCGCTCAGGACACCACGCTGTCGGTCTGGCTCTTCGCCCGCCCCGGCGTGCCGCTCGACACCGCCGCGGCCCGCGCCGCCGCCCTCGGCGCGCGCGTGCGCATCCGCAGCCGCTGGCTGCACGCCATCAGCGTCGATGCCCCCAGCGCCGCGCTCCGGCTGCTGGCCCAGGACCCTCGCCTGCGCCGCATCCAGCCGCTGGGCCGCTTCCGGCTCGCGCCGGGGGGGGGGAGCGACGAGCGCGAGCGCGCGCCCGCGCCTTCCCCCGCCGCCCCGGGGGATACCTGCCCCGCCGGCGGCGACCCCGTCTACGGCCCGTCGGAGATGCCATACCGCCGGCTCCGTCTCCGGCCGCTCGCCGACGCCGGCGTGGACGGCACGGGCGTGCGGATCGCGATCTTCGACAGCGGATTCGACACTCAGAACCCGGCGTTCACGGGGATCACGCCCGCCGCCCAGTACGACTTCGTCTTCAGGGACACGATCGTGCGCAACGAAGCCGCCGATGCCCCGGGCGCCCACGGCCACGGGACGGCGGTCTGGTCGCTCTTCGCCGGCACCGTCCCCGGCCGCCTGCGCGGCGTCGCCCGGGGCGCGACCTATTTGCTCGCCAAGACCGAGGACATCCGCACCGAGACGCGCGTCGAGGAGGACAACTACATCGCGGCCCTCGAGTGGGCCGACTCGATCGGCGTGGACATCGTCTCCTCGAGCCTTGCGTATCTCGTCTTCGACAACGGGTTCAGCTACACGCCCTCGCAGCTGAACGGCGACGTCGCGGTCACGACGCTCGCCGCCGACAGCGCCGTCCGGCGCGGCATCCTGGTCGTCACGGCGGCCGGGAACACGGGCCCCACCTCGCGCTCGCTGTGGACGCCCGCCGACGGCGATTCGGTGCTCGCCATCGGGGCCGAGGACTCGCTGGGCAATCTCGCCACGTTCTCCTCCCGCGGACCGACCGCCGACGGGCGAATCAAGCCCGACTTCACCGCCCCGGGCGTGGCGGTGTGCGTCGTGCTGGGCAGCGGCGTCGCGCGGCTCGACGGCACGTCGTTCGCGACGCCGCTCCTCGCCGCGAGCGCGGCGCTCGTCAAAGAGCTGCACCCGGCGCTCGCGCCGATGGCGCTGCGCGCCGCGTTCCGGATGTGGGGAGCGAACCGGGCCGCGCCCGACACCTTCCGCGGCTGGGGCCGCCCCGACGTCAGCGCCGCGGCGTTGTTCCCGGCCGGCCTGATCGCGATCGCGCCGGTGACGGGGCCCCTCGCGTCGATCACGCCCACCTTCACGTGGACGGCGGGCGGCGTTCCCCCACCCCCGTTCGCGACGCCGGTCACCTATCGGCTGCGCATCGCGCGCGACTCGGGGCTCGCGGCCCCCGTCGTGGACACGACGCTCACGGACGTCGAGACCTACGACCTGCGGCGGCCCCAGAAGCCGGGAACGCCGCTCTTCTGGCAGGTGGACGCGACGGCGGCGACGGGCGACACGGCGAGCACCGGACGCGTCGGGCCGTTGGCCGTGCCCGCGTGGGCCACGCTCACATCGCTCAGCGACCCCGCGGGCGCGGTGACCGACTCGGTGCAGCCCACATTCACCTGGACCTCGCCCGCCGTCGCCGCGCCTCCCGGCCCGTTCAGCTACGACTTGTTCGTGCAGCGCGTGACGGATCCGTTCCCCGCATTCGGCATCGCAGGGCTCACGGGCCTGAGCTTCCGCATGCCCGATCCGCTCGATCGCAACGCGGCATATCGCTGGTATATCGTGGCGCACGCCGGGAGCGACACCAGCCTCACCCCGAGCCGGGGACCGTTCGTCGTGCTCGACGAATCGGTCCCCGCGGCCACGCTCCTGTATCAGAACTTCCCCAACCCGTTCCCGGCTGCCGGCCGCGACTCGACCTGCCTGTGGTTCGACCTGGCCACGACGGGCCTCGTCCAAGTCGAGATCCTCGACCTGCGGGGTAATCCCGTGCGGCGCTTCGTGCCCGGTCCCGACTTCCCCCCTGTCCTGACCGCGGGCCGCTACGGCCGCGGCCAGCCGGCAGGCGCCACGTGCGACCCGCGGCTCATGTGGGACGGCCGCGCGGCCGACGGGCGCCTGTTGCCGGCGGGCGTGTACCTCTACAAGCTCAAGGCGCCCGGCATCGTGCTGTTCAAACGCATCGTCTTCCGCGGAAAGTGATCATGGACCTCGTCACCGTCGGCACCGGCACCGTCGCTCCCTCGGCTCACCGCACGTGCGCCTGCCATTGGGTCGCCCGCGGCGACGTCCGCGTGCTGCTCGACTGCGGCGCAGGGTCGTTGCATCGCCTCGCCGAGTTCGGGCTCCCCTGGCACCAAATCAGCCACGTCGTGCTGTCGCACTTCCACCCGGACCACTGGGGTGAGCTGCCGATGCTCGTGTACGCGCTCAAGTACGCGAGCGTTCCGCCGCGTACCGAGCCGCTCGTGATCCTCGGCCCGCCGGGGGTCGTCCAGCTGCTCCGCGCCCTCGCCGAGGGGTACGGCGGCTGGCTCCTGGACCCCGGCTTCCCGATCGGCATCCTCGACGTGCGGGACGGCGAGCCCTTCCCCCTCAGCGCCGACGTGAGCCTCGAGACCTTCCCCGTGCCCCACACGACGGAGAGCGTGGCTCTCTCACTGGTGGCGCCGGAGGGGCGGCTCGTGTACACCGGTGACACGGGGCCGAGCGGCGAGTTGGCGCGCTGGGCGACGGGGTGCGACCTCCTGCTCGCCGAGTGCTCGCTTCCCGAATCGATGGCGATGGACATCCACCTGACGCCCGAGCGGGCCGGCGACCTGGCCCAGGATGCCCAGGCGAAACGGCTAGTCTTGACGCACTTCTATCCGCCGGTAGAGACTTCGGACCCCACGCCGGCGGCGCTCGCCGGGACGCGCTTCCGCGGCCCCGTGACGGCGGCCCGGGACGGGGAGCGGTTCACCATCGGAGGGAAGTAGTCGTGCTCATCGTGATGCGGCATGGCGCCACGACGGACGAAGTCCAGAAGGTCATCTCGGTCGTCGAGGAGATGGGCTATCAGGCGCGCCCCATGCCCGGCTCGCAGCGCACGGCGGTCGGCCTGGTGGGCAACGACGGCCGCGTCGACGCGTCGCGGCTCGAGGGGCTCCCCGGCGTGCAGGAGGTCATTCACGTCTCGAAGCCCTACAAGCAGGTGAGCCGCGAATGGAAGCAGGAGCCGACGGTGGTGCGGCTCCCGGGCGGGGTGAGCGTGGGGGGCACCGAAGTCGTGGCGATCGCGGGGCCCTGCTCCGTCGAGACCGAGCGCCAGATCGTCGAGGCGGCGCGGCTCGTCAAGGACGCCGGCGCCGTGATCCTGCGGGGCGGCGCCTGGAAGCCCCGCAGCTCGCCCTACTCGTTCCAGGGACTCGGCCGGCCGGCGCTCAAGCTGCTCACCAAGGCGCGCGAGGAAACCGGGCTCCTCATCTGCACCGAGGCGATGGACCCCGACGGCGTGGGCTGGGTATCGGAGATGGCGGACATCGTGCAGATCGGCGCCCGCAACATGCAGAACTTCTCCCTGCTCAAGATCGCCGGCCGGTGCGGCAAGCCCGTCCTCCTGAAGCGCGGCATCAGCGCCACGATCACCGAGCTGCTGCTGTCGGCCGAATACCTCCTGGCCGAAGGGAACCACGACGTGATCCTGTGCGAGCGAGGGGTGCGGAGCTTCGACACGATGACGCGCAATCTCTTCGACCTGACGGCGATTCCCGTGGTGCACAAGCTCTCCCACCTGCCGATCATCGCGGATCCGTCGCACGGCACCGGCCTGCGCGACAAGGTGATCCCGATGGCGCGCGCCGCGGTCGCGGCCGGCGCCGACGGCATCATGGTCGAAGTGCATCCGAACCCGGAAGAGGCGCTGTCGGACGGCGCGCAAACGCTCTATCCGGACCAGTTCGCCCAGCTGATGCGCGAGGTGCGGATCATCGCGGAGGCCATCGGGCGGCGTGTGGCCGAGCCCGCCGCCGTGAGTGCATGACGCCGGCGCTGCTCCTGCTGCTGGCGGTCCAGGACCCGGGCCCCGTGCTCGATCGCGCCTCCGCCGCCTACCAGACCGTCACCACGCTCTCCGCCGAGTTCGTGCAAGTCGTGGCCAACCCGCTGCTCGGCGCGCCCGACACGACCCGCGGCAAGCTCTATCAGATGCGCCCCAGCCATTTCGCGATGCGCTTCACCCATCCGCAGGGCGACCGCATCGTGGCCGACGGCCGCCACCTCTGGCTCTACACACCCAGCAGCACACCGGGCCAGGTCATCCGCACGGCGATCCCGAGCGTCGGGATGGCGGGGCCCAATCTCATCGCGCAGTTCGTGGAGCGGCCACGCGAGCGGTACCGGGCGCGCTATCTCCGGGCCGATTCGCTGGCGACCGGGATGGCAGACGTCGTCGCCCTCGTCCCGCGCGCCCCCTTCCCCCCCGACCTGCCCTATTCGGAAGCGGTGGTGTGGATCGACCGGGATGACGGGCTGGTACGGCGCATCGACATCGTGGAAACGTCCGGACAGCGCCGCACGCTGGTGCTCAAGAAAGTCGTGGTGAACCGGGGGGTGCCGAGCCGCGAGTTTATTTTTTCGCCGCCGGCCGGATTACGGGTGGTAGATCAGTAGCCAGCGCCGCGGCGACCTGCTCGGCCATCGCTTCGTCCATGCCCCGCTTCTGTGCCAGCTCGAGCGCGGCGCGTCCCAAGGCCCGGTACAGGTTCCCGTCGTCGACCGCCAGCGATTCGAGGTGCCGCACGATCGTCGCCGTGTCCCCGCGCGCGACGGGGCCGGTGAGCGCATCCTTCGGCTCCGCGCGGCTCAGGTTCTCGAGCGTGCCCTCCACCAGCGGCCGCAGCGCCGCCCACGCGTCGGCGTCGGTTAACCCGGCGTGGCGCAGCAACCGCTGCGCCACCGCCTCGACCACCACCAGATAATTCGACGCGAACACCGCCCCGGCGTGATAGATCGGCTTCGCCTTGGTGGCGATGCGGAACGGCCGCATCCCCACGTCCTGCGCCAGCCGCTCCGCCACCTCGACCGCCCGCGGCATCCCCTCGACCGCCGCCCAGGCGCCCTTGAAACGCGCCGGCGCCCGCTCCGGCTCGACGATCGTCTGCAGGGGATGCAGCGAGCCGAGGGCTGCCCGGCTGGTCACGAGTGATCCGAGCGCTTCCTGCCCCTGCGCGCCGGAGAGGTGCAGCACGACGTGTTCGGGGGAGATGGCCCGCGCCGCGGCGAGCGCCGCGGCGAGCGGGCGGATGTCGTCGTCGCGCACCGCGAGAATGACGACGCCCACCTGGGAAACCCAGGCGGGCGTCGTGTCGCCGTCAGCGACGGTGAGGGTGAGCGGAGCCGGCACGCGCTTCTTGCGCCGGCCATGCAGCCGTACGGTGTAGCCTGCCTGCGCCAGCGCCAGCCCCAGCCCCACCCCGGCGCGGCCGGGCCCGATCAGCCCGACGGCCGGCCGGTCGGTCACTGATTGCGGGTCGGTGCCGCCGGCGTCGTGGCGAGCGTCAGCAGATCCTGCGGCGACTTAGCGCGCTTCGCCAGGGTGAGCGCCTGCTGCACCTGGTGATCGTCCGCCATGCGGCGTCGGAACTCCGCCGGGCGGCCGAATACGTACCGCGACGCCTCGTACGCCAGTTCCTGGGCGATGAGCGCGCGCGCCCCCTGGACCACCGAGTCGGACACCTGCGCGCCCTTGGCGCGGATGCGCCGCACGATTTCGTCCACCATACCGTCGGTCACCGTGAAGTTCGGCGCCGGCAGCCGCCGCCCTTCCTTCAGCTCCAGGGCGTAGCTCGCCAAGGCATCGCGGAACGCCGGGATCTTGTCCCCCAGCGCCCGTGTGAACGACCGCTCGGCGACCGTGAATGTGTCGGGCGCCACGAACAGATCGGGCCGGATGCCGCCGCCGCCGTACACCGTGCGGCCGACGTCGGTGTGGAATACGAGCGTGGAATCCACCTTCACGTCTTGCCCCCGCTGCGCCGCGAGCACCTGCGCCTCCTGCTCCGCCTCAGAGCGCGTCACGCGCTGGATGGTCCGCCCGCTCGGCGTGTACCAGCGCGCCGTCGTCAGCTTGAGCCCCGTCTCGGGGGTGAGCCGCCAAAACGACTGTACCAGCCCCTTGCCGAAGGTCGGGGTGCCGACGAGCACGGCCCGGTCGTGGTCCTGCAGCGCCCCCGCGATGATCTCGGCGGCGCTCGCTGAACCGCCGTTCACGACGACGACGATGGGGAGACCCGGCCAGCGCTGCGTCTTCGCGTCGCGGAACTCCCGGGTCGAGCCGGGCGCCCGCCCCCGCGTCGCGACGATTTCCTTGCCGGGGTCGAGGAACAGATCGGACACGCCCACGCCCTGATCGAGCAGCCCGCCGGGGTTGCCGCGCAGGTCGAAAATGAGCGACTTCATCCCCTTGCTGATCAGCGAGTCCACCGCCGCGGCCACTTCCTGAGCCGACGTCTCGCTCACCGGCGACAGCGAGACATAGCCGACGCGGTCGTCGAGCATCATCGCGATCTGCACCGAGCGGATGTGGATCGCGGCGCGCGTGAGCTTGAAGGTGAGCGCCTGGTCCACGCCGGCGCGGCGGATCGTCAGCTCGGCGGGCGTGCCCGCCGGCCCGCGCAGCTCCTTCACCGCCTGGTCCTGTTTCCAAGCCTCGGTGGAGCGGCCATCCAGGGCGACGATGCGGTCGCCCGTCTGGACGCCCGCCCGCTCCGCCGGGGTGTCGGGCAGCGGCGCCACCACCGTGATCCACCCGTCGCGCACGTCGATTTGGATGCCGAGCCCCGTGTAATTCCCGGTGGTCGCCTCGGAGAGCTGGCGGAAGTCGTCGGCCTTCAGGTACACGGAGTAGGGGTCGTGGAGCTGGTCGAGCATGCCGTCGATCGCCATGTCGTAGAGCTTGCGCTCATCGAGCGAGTCCACGTAGTAGTCCGCGACGTGGGCGAGGACGTCTTCGAACAGCCGCGCCTGCTGGTAGACCGACCCCTCGGGCTCGGTCTCGCGCTGCAGGAACCAGCCCCCGGTCGCGAGCGCGACCGCGGCGACCACGGCGACGACGGAAACCTTGTAACGCATCATGTGACGCCTCGCAGAGAGAGTGCGGTCACCGCCTGGGCTTCGCGCCAGGCGGCGTCCTGCACGGCTTGCTTGCTCCGACTCGCATCGATGTGAACGATCCCCGGCCCGGCCGCCGTACGGTAGGCCTCCCGCACCCGCTCGTGGAACGCGTCGTCCTCGCGCTCGAACCGGTCCTGCATCTTGCGCGCCTTGCGCTGCCGCTCGCGCCCCAGGGCCACCGGCACGTCGAGCACGAGCGTCAGATCCGGCGTGAGCCCGCCGGTCGCGAGTCGCAGCGCCGCTTCGACGTCGGCGCGCGGCAGGCCGCGACCCGCCACCTGATAGGCCAGCGTCGACAGCCCGAAGCGGTCGGCCAGCACTACCTGCCCTGCGTCGAGCGCCGGCCGGATCACGCGTTCCACCAGGTCGGCGCGCGCCGCCAGCACCAGGAACAGCTCGGCGGCGAGGGCCATGTCGTGGCGCGACTTCAGGGCGAGCTTGCGCGCCGCTTCCGCGACCGGCGTCCCCCCCGGCTCCCGCACCGTCACCACCGGACGGCCGTCGGCGAGCAGCTGCGCGGCGAGCCACCGGGTCAGCGTGGACTTCCCCGCCCCCTCCGGACCCTCCACGACGATGAAGGTCATCCCAGCGTGATGATCGGGCTCGCCGAGCCCTTCTTCATCCCGTCGTAGATCCGGGCGTTGATCTTGGACATCAGCTTTTCGAAGTTGGCCTGCGCCGCCACCATCTGCTGATACACCGGATGCCCCTGGACGCCTTGCAGCGCCTTGTCGTACTGCTCGACCTGCTCCTTGGTCGGCTCCTGCCCCTGCTGCGCCACCCGCTCAATCTCCTGCGCCAGGTGCTCGGCCTCGGCGATGACCTTCTGCACGGCCGCGTCCTCGCGCAGCCGGTCGCTGGCCCGGCGCAGCGCCTTGTATTCCTCGGTCTGACCCAGCAGCCGTCCCAGCTCCTCCGCCTTGTCCTCGATCACTCACGCCTCCCGGGGGGGGGAAACGCCAGCGCATACCGTGGCTGGCCGAAGATATCGTTGTGCACCTCGATCCGCGCCCACCCGTAGTCGTCGTGGGCCCGGGCCAGGGCGCGCACCGCGTCGCTGCGCCGCTCGTCGATCTCCAGCGCCAGGATGCCTCCTGGCTCGAGCAGTGGGGCGGCGCCCGCGAGCAGCTCCCGTGTGGCCGCGAGTCCGTCGGGGCCGCTCACCAGCGCCTCGCGCGGCTCGAATCGCCGCACGGACTCGTCCAGAGCGGCGTACTCCTTATCGGTCAGATACGGTGGGTTCGATACAATCACACGGTAACGCCCGCCGGCGAGCGGGGCCAACAGATCCCCCTCCCGAATCTCGACCGGCGTGCGTGGCTGCACCAGCGCGACGTTCTCGCGCGCCAGGGCCGCCGCCGCCGGTGAGCGCTCGACCGCGATGACGCGATCGAACCTGCCCTCGGTCGCCAGTGCGAGGGCGATGCACCCCGACCCCGTCCCGACGTCGGCCGCCACACCACCCTTCGCATGCTCGAGCACCAGACCGACGAGAGCCTCCGTCTCCGGCCGCGGGATCAGCGCCCGCGAATCACTCAGGAGCTCGAGCGAGCGGAAGCTGGCGCGCCCAACGGCGTAGGGGAATGGCACGCCCTTGGACCGGCGCTCGACCGCGCCCCAGAAGCGAGCCGCGGCGGGGGCCGGGGGCGCCACGGCGCGTTGCAACCAGACGTCGCCGGGCTTCACGTCGAGCACGGCGGCCCACAGCGCCGTGGCCTCGCGCTGCGCGTTGGACACGCCGCAGCGGGTCAGCCGCTCGGTCGCGACGACCAGCGTATCCCTGATGGACTCAGGCACTGAGCCGCTCTTTCTCCCCCGCAAGCTTCAGTGCGGCGATGAGATCGTCGATCTTGCCGTCCAGCACATCCGTCAGGCTATGGACGGTGAAGTGGATGCGGTGATCCGTCACGCGGTTCTGGGGAAAGTTGTAGGTGCGGATCTTGGCCGAGCGGTCGCCGGTGCCCACCTGGGCGCGCCGCTCGCGCGCGCGGGTCGCCTCCTGCTCGGCGATCATCCGGTCGAGCAGCCGCGAGCGCAGGATCTCGAGCGCCTTGATCTTGTTCTGGAGTTGGGATTTCTGGTCCTGGCACTTCACCTCGAGGCCGGTGGGCAGGTGCGTCACGCGCACGGCGCTGTCGGTCGTATTGACGCTCTGGCCTCCCGGGCCGCCCGAGCGAAACACGTCGATCCGCAGGTCCTTGTCCTCGATCTTGACGTCGACCTCCTCGGCCTCGGGCAGGACGGCCACCGTCGCCGCGGACGTGTGAATGCGGCCCTGCGCTTCGGTCGCCGGCACGCGCTGCACCCGGTGCACGCCCGATTCGTAGCGGAGCGTGCCGTACGCCTTGGGGCCGCGGGTGACGAACACCGCTTCTTTGATGCCGCCCACGTTCCCCTGGGAGAGATCGAGCACTTCGACCTTCCAGCCCCGGCGCTCGCAAAAGCGGGTGTACATGCGGAACAGGTCCGCGGCGAAGAGGGCGGCCTCATCGCCGCCTGTGCCGGCGCGGATCTCCATGATGGCGTCGCGGTCGTCGAGCGGATCGGCGGGGGTGAGCAGCTCGTCGACCTGGGCTGCGAGCCGGTCGATCTCGGGGCGGAGGCGCTCCACATCGGCCCGGGCGAGCGCCGACATGTCGGGGTCCTTGTCGGCCAGAACCTCGCGCGCCTGGCCCAACTCGGTCTCGAGGCGCTCGAGCTTCTGGTGCGCCTGGCGGAGGCCGTCGAGCCGCGCATGCTCGCGGCCCAGCTGCTTCAGCTTGGCCGGGTTCCGCGCGGTCTCGGGGTCGGCCAGCTGTCGGGCGACCTCCTCCGCCCGCGCGAGCGCCTGGCGGAGTCGGGCCTCCAACGGTCAGCTCCCTTTGGTTCCCGGCCCGGCCGCCCCGGCCGCGTATTTCTGGCGGAACCGCTCCACTCGCCCGGCGGTGTCCATCAGCTTCTGCTTGCCGGTGAAGTACGGATGGCAGCGGGCGCAGATTTCGACGTTGATCGCGGGCACGGTGGAGCGCGTGACGAAGGTGTTGCCGCACGCGCACTGCACGGTGGCCCGTTGATATCTGGGGTGAATTCCGGGTTTCACAGCTCGGCATCCTTGCCTGAAAGTCGAACGGCGCGAAGGGCGGAAATATAACTGGCGTCTGAAGTTGGGGGCAAGGCGCGGGCCGTTCCCCGAATTGACACCGGCCACGGGAGCGCGTAAGCTTGCCCCACCCGAAGCCAGCCCAGCCCGGGGAGGGGGGGAGTCCGCGCGTGTCCTCAGCAGCCGTGCTCCAGAAAGTGCCGCTGTTCAGCCAACTTGCCCCCGCCGAGCTGCAGCGCGTGGTCGAGGTCGCCCGCGAGCGCAGCTACCCCAAGAACTCGGTCATCCTGTTTGAAGACGACCCCGGCGACGCGCTCTACGTCGTCGCCACGGGCCAGGTCAAAGTCGTGCTGATCGGC
The DNA here is from genome assembly GCA_041488075.1 of Gemmatimonadota bacterium. Lineage (GTDB taxonomy): Bacteria > Gemmatimonadota > Gemmatimonadetes > Gemmatimonadales > GWC2-71-9 > 20CM-2-65-7. The sequence goes on along the minus strand of JBGPOM010000002.1, from coordinate 186 downwards.
GAGGACGGCCGCGAGGTGATTCTCTCGGTGCTGGGCGAAGGGGAGTTCTTCGGCGAGATGGCGCTGATCGACGACGAGCCGCGCTCGGCGCACGTCATCGCGATGGAAGACAGCGCCCTCTTCGTGCTGCGCCGCGAGGACTTCCAGGGCATCGTGATACACGCACCGGGCATCGCGCTGGCGCTG
>JBGPOM010000001.1:0-20245 GCA_041488075.1 Gemmatimonadota bacterium | reverse complement strand
CGTGCTCGCGCGCCTCGGGGGCGGCGTGGTCGACGCCGTCGCGGCGGCGTCGCACGCGCGACTCACCGGCATGAAGGTCGTCGCGCCGAGCGGCGCCGCCGTGGTCGGCCGCTTCGGCGACCGCTTCAGTTTCGCGCTGCCGCGCACGAGCTTCGACACGATCCTGCGGTGCGCCGCGGAGTCGGCAGGAGCGATCGTCCGGGAAGGGGTGAAGGTCGAGGAGCTCCTCTACGATCACGCGGCGGTGGGCGGAGTCGCCGCGCGAACGGGAGAAGGGAGAAGGGAGATGTGTCGGGCGCGCGTCGTGGTGGGAGCGGACGGGCTGCGCTCGGTCGTGGCGCGGCGGCTCGGCGGCGTGCGCACGTCGCTCCCGCGACGCATCGCCTTCGCGGCCCATGTGGGGGACGTCGCCGGTGTGACGGATGTGGGCGAGATGCACATCGGGCGGCCGGGCTATGTGGGGCTCGGCCCGATCGGTGACGGCGTGACGACGGTGGCGCTGGTGCTGCCCCTGCGCAGCGTGCGCCGCGACCCGGCGGTCGCGACCCGGTTCTTCGAGGAGCTGGACCGCTTCCCCGGCCTCGCCGGACGGTTCGGGCCGCGGCGCCTGGTGCGGGGCATCCTCGCGACGGGCCCGTTCGCCCAGTGGTCGCGACGCCCGGTGGCTCCGGAAGGGGGAGCGCTGCTCGTCGGTGACGCCGCTGACTTCTTCGATCCCTTCACGGGACAGGGGATCTACAGCGCGCTCCGCGGCGCGGAGCTCGCCGCCGCTGCGGTGATCGACACGCTCACGACCGGTGCAAGCCTGCAGGCGTACGCGCGCGCCCGGCGGCGTGAATTCAGGGGCAAATGGCTGCTCGAGCGGCTCATCGCGCTGGGCGTGGGGTGGCCCGCCCTTGCCGAGCGCGCCGTCGCGCGGCTGGCGCGCCGCTCCGATCTCGCGGATCTTCTGGTTCGCGCCACGGGGAACTGCGTTCCCGCGCGCACGGTCTTGGCTCCCGGCGTTCTCGCCCGCCTCCTCTGGTGACCATGCACGGCGTCGAACCCCCGCTGTTCCGCCAGCTGCTCGGCCGGTTCGCGACCGGCGTCACGGTGCTCACGACGCGCACGGCGGCCGGAGAACCGATCGGCATGACCGCGAGCTCCGTTGCGTCGGTGTCGCTCGACCCGCCGCTCGTGCTCGTATCGGTGGACCGCCGCCACGAGATGCACGCCGCGCTGCAAGCGGCGCCGCACTTCGTGCTGAACGTGCTCGCGGCGGATCAGGAGACGCTGTCCCGCCGCTTCGCCTCCGACGCGCCAAATCGCTTCGACGGCGTCGCCTTCCACCCGAACAAACAGGGGATCGCCATGCTCGACCGCGTGCTCGCGCACATCGAGTGCGAGAAGCACGCTGCGGTCCCGGGCGGCGACCACACGGTGTTCGTCGGCATGGTCGTCGGCGGGAGCGTCACGGACCGGCGGCCGCTGCTGTACTACCGCGGTGGGTATGCGGGCCTCCGTGAGTGACCCCGGGCCATGGGCCCGGGGTTATCCTACCCTGGGCAATTCCCATGCGAACCGTCGATCACATCCGCATTCACGCACCGCTTGAGCGGGTCTTCGACGCCGCCAGCGCGGTCGAGCGCTGGCCCGGCATCCTGCCCCATTACCGGTGGGTGCGGCTGCTCGGGGGAGGTCTCGTCGAAATGGCGGCGTGGCGGCCGTTCGGGGGAGCGGGGAGCCTCCTCAGGTATCCCACGTGGTGGGTGTCGGAGATGACGATCGACCGGCCCGCTGGGGAAATCCGCTATCGCCACGTGCGGGGTATCACGCGCGGCATGGACGTCGTGTGGCGGCTCACGCGGGCTGATGGAGGAGTGGACACGGAGATCGTGCACACCTGGAGCGGTCCTCACTGGCCGCTCATCGGCCGCCTCGCGGCGGACTTCGTGATCGGCCCGGTGTTCATTCACGGGATCGCGTCGCGCACGCTCGCGGGGATCAAGCGCGCGGTGGAGGGAAGCGCGTGACCGTGCCACGACGGGTCGTGATCACCGGCGTCGGCGCGGTCACGCCGATCGGCACCGCCGCGGCGGGGCTATGGGAAGGCCTCGAGGCGCGCGCCTCCGCGGTTCGCGAGATCACGCGGTTCGACCCGGCGCCGTTCCGGAGCCACATGGCCGCCGAGATCCCCGACTTCCGCCCGCAGGATCACCTCGATGCGAAGCGGGTGCGCCGGCTCGACCGGTTCTCGCAGCTCGCCGTGGCGAGCGCGCGGCTGGCGCTCGCGGACGCCGAGCTCGACCCGGAACGGGAGGACCGCGACCGCATCGGAGCGATGATGGGGTCGGCGCTCGGCGGCGTCGCCCTGGCCGAGGCCCAGGTACCCAAGTACCTGGCCGAGGGCCCGCGCGGGCTGGACGCGTCGCTCGCGCTGGCGGTCTTCGCCGGGGCGGCGAGCTGCAACATCGCGATCGAGTTCGGGGTCTCGGGGCCCAATGCGACGAACGCGATGAGCTGCGCGTCGGGGACGATCGCGGTGGGGGAGGCGTTCCACGTGGTGCGCGACGGCCGGGCGGACGTGATGCTCGCGGGGGGGGCCGAGGCGCCGCTCGCGCCGCTCACGTTCGCGGCGTTCAGCAACATCCGCGCGATGAGCACGCGCAACGACGACCCGGCGCACGCTTCGCGCCCGTTCGACGCCGGCCGTGACGGGTTTGTCATGGGCGAGGGGGCGGCGGTGCTGGTGCTCGAGGAGCGCGGCCGCGCGGTGGCGCGGGGCGCCCGAATCTACGCCGAGGTCGTGGGCCACGCGTACACGAACGACGCCTACCACATGACGGCGCCGCGGCCCGACGGGCGGCAGGCCGCGCGCGCGATGCGGCTCGCGCTCGCGGACGGCGACGTCGCCGTGGCGGAAGTCGGCTACATCAACGCGCACGGCTCGTCCACACCGCTCAACGACTCGACGGAGACCGTGGCGATCAAGCAGGTGTTCGGCGAGCACGCCTACCGGCTGGTGCTGAGCGGCACGAAGGGCTACTACGGCCATGCGCTCGGGGCGAGCGGCGCGATCGAGGCGGCGATTTGCGCCCTGGCGCTGGCCCGGGGCTGGCTGCCGCCGACGCTCAACCTGGAACACCCCGACCCCGCCTGCGACCTGAACTGCCTCCCGGGGCAAGGCCGGCGGGCCTGGCCGGCGGCGGTGGTCTCCAACTCGTTCGGGTTTGGGGGGATCAACGCGTCGCTGGTGTTGCGGCCCGACGCCGGCGACCGGTAGATTGCCCCCGCCTTCACTCTTCGGAGCAGACTCGTGAATCCCAAGGCCCTGCGGCCGCTCGCCGCCGAGTTCATCGGCACGGCACTCTTCGTCTTCCTCGGCGTCGGCAGCATCGTCGTCAACGCCGCCTCGAGCAATGCCATCGGGGCGGTCGGCGTTGCCCTCGTCCACGGCGTCGGCATGGCCGTGATCGTCACGATGACGATGTCCATCTCGGGCGGGCACATCAACCCGGCGGTCAGCGTCTCGCTCTGGCTGGCGCAGAAGATCGACGGCCGGACGCTGGGGCGCTACGTCCTGGCGCAGCTCCTCGGGGCGGTGGTGGGCGCCCTGCTCGTGAAGGCGTTCTTCCCCTCGGGGGCGGCGCGCGTGACGTCGCTCGGCACGCCGCAGCTTGCGGGCACCATCGGCCTGTTCGAGGGCATCGGCATCGAAGCGCTGCTCACGTTCTTCCTGGTGAGCGCGGTGTACGGCACCGCCGTGTCGCCGCAGGCGCCCAAGGTGGGGGGCTTCGGCATCGGGTTGGCGCTCTTCGTGGGCGCCCTGGTGGGTGGCGCGCTCACCGGCGGTGCGATGAACCCGGCGCGGGCATTCGGGCCGGCGCTCGTCGCGTGGGAGTGGCACGGCCAGGCGGTGTACTGGATCGGACCGCTCATCGGCGCGACGGCGGCGGGGGCGCTGTGGAAGTTCGTTCTGCTGCCCCGCGACCCCGCCGAGCTGGGGTGACGGGGGAGGACGGTTAGAGCTGTTCGGCGGCGACCGGCGCGAAGTAGGTCAGGATTATGCCAGCGCCGGCGCGCCGGATGGCCGTCAGCGACTCCCACATCGCCCGCGTCTCGTCCAGCATCCCGCGCTCCGCCGCCGCCTTGATCATCGCGTACTCGCCGCTCACCTGGTAGGCGGCGAGCGGAGCCCCGAACTCCTCGCGGGCGCGGCGGATCAGGTCCAGACACGGCCCCGCGGGCTTCACCATCACGATGTCGGCGCCCTCCTCGAGATCGAGGCGGATTTCCTCCATCGCCTCGTCGCCGTTCGCCGCCGCCATCTGATAGGTCTGGCGGTCGCCGAATTGCGGTGTCGAGCCCGCCGCCTCCCGGAACGGTCCGTAGAACGCCGACGCCAGCTTCGCGGCGTACGACATGATCGGCAGGTGACTGAACCCCGCCGCGTCGAGCGCCTTGCGGATCCCGGCCACGCGCCCGTCCATCATATCGCTCGGCGCGACGAGGTCTACGCCCGCCCGCGCCTGCGTCACCGCCACCTTGCCGAGCAGATAGACCGACGCGTCGTTGTCCACGTCCCCGTCCCGGATCACGCCGCAGTGGCCGTGATCGGTGTACTCGCAGAGACAAACGTCCCCGATCACGAGGAGCTCCGGCACGGCGCGTTTCACCGCGCGGATCGCCTGCTGGACGATACCCTGCTCGTCGTACGCCTCGGACCCCGTCGCGTCCTTCGCCGCCGGAATGCCGAACAGGATGATCCCGCCCAGGCCGAGCCGCGCCGCGCGCTCGGCGTCCTTCACGACCTCGTCGACGGAGAGCTGGTCCACGCCCGGCATCGCCGCCACCGGCCGCCTGAGCCCGTCGCCGTGCGTGACGAACAGCGGCCACACGAGCTGAGAGGGGACGAGGTGCGTCTCCTGCACGAGGCGGCGCAGGGCGGGCGTGCGGCGCAGGCGCCGCATACGGCGGATGGGGAACTGGCTCATCGGGCGAGTAAGCTCGCCGCGCCCTGCGCCTCGAGCAAGCGGGCCACCGCCTCACCCGCTGCTTCGGGCCGCGCCGGATCGATCCGGGCGGAGGCCGTGAGCTGGACGGCGCCGTCGCGCTCTGTCACGCGACCGAACAGTCGCTCTCCGTGGACCCATGCCGCCACCGGGGCCTGGCACCCGCCGCCCAGCGCCGCGAGCACGGCACGTTCGGCGGCGACCGCCCGCGCGCTCGCGGCGTCCCCCAGCGGTCGCAGCGCGTCGCGGGTCGGGACGTCGTCTACCCGAATCTCGAGACCCAGCGCACCCTGCCCCGGGGCCGGCATCACGTCGAGGGGATCAATGGGCGCCGCCCGATCCCCGAGCGACAGGCGCTCGAGTCCGGCGAGGGCGAGCAGCGCGGCGTCGCAGCCCTCGCCGGCAAGGGCCTTGCGCACACGCGTCGGCACGTTGCCGCGCAGGGGCACGACGTGGAGATCGGGACGCAGGTAGCGAAGCTGGGTGACGCGGCGCAGGCTCGAGGTCCCGATCCGCGCGCCCTGGGGCAGATCGCTCAGGCGGGTCCCGCCGACGAGCGCGTCGCGGGGGTCGTGCCGCGCGGGCACCGCGCCGAGCGCCAATCCGGTGGGCAGCTGGGTGGGGAGATCCTTGAGCGAGTGTACCGCGACATCGATGCGGCCGGCGAGGAGCGCATCTTCGATTTCCTTGGTGAAGAAGCCCTTGCCTTCGAGCTCGTGCAGGGGGCGATCGACCTCCGCGTCACCCCGCGTCGTGATGACGACGATCTCCACCGCCACGCCCAACGCCGCCAGGCGCCCACGCACCCAATCGGCCTGCCACCGCGCGAGGGCGCTGCCCCGGGTGCCGAGCTTCACGCGAACCGGCGCACGAGGGCGTCCACGAGTCCCGGCACGGTGTGCGGCGTCGCCTCGAGCACCTCATGCAGGCCGAGCTCGCGCGCCGTGCCCGCCGTGACCGGTCCGATCACCGCCGCGGCGAACCGCCCCGAGGTCGCGGCCCGCCTACCGACGAGCTCGACGAAGCAGCGCACGGTGGAGGACGACGTGAAGGTCACGGCGTCGATCCGGCCGTCGGCCAGTTCGGCGGCGAGGCCGCCCAGATCGATTTGCGCCCGCACGGTGCGGTACACCGGCACCGCTTCGACGACGGCGCCGTGCGCCCGCAGCCCGGCGGGCAGGGCGTCGCGGGCGTCCTGCGCGCTCGGGATGAGCACGCGGCTGCCCGCCAGGCCGCCCTGCGCCGCGAGCGCCTCGGCCAGGGCCTCGCCGACGAACTCATCGGGGACGAGCGCGGGCACGACGCCCCGTTCGGTCAAGGCGTCCTCGGTCGCGCTGCCGATCGCCGCCACGGCCGTCGTGGCGAAGACGCGCGGCCCGAGCCCCCAAGCGGCCAGGCGGTCGAAGACGATCTGAACGGCGTTCTGGCTCGTAAACACGACCCACCGGTAGGCGGAGAGGCCGGCGAGGGCGGCCCGGAGGGCTCCGAGCTGCGCCAGGGGTTCGATGCGGATGACGGGGGCGAGGACGACTGCGGCGCCGAGCCCTTCGAGAGCCCGCGCGAGGTCACCCGCCTGCTCGCGCGCGCGGGTGATCACGATCCGGCGCCCCTCCAGTGGCCGTGACATGCGCCGTTGCAATCTCACCGCGGCTGCACCCATTATCAAGCAATGCTCCGCTCCCTGCGCGCCGCGCTCGCCCGCTTCTGCGTGCGCCGCGCCGCCGCCTGCCAGCGGCACGCCGCCGGGCGCGCCGTGGTCTGGCTGCGCCTCGGGTGTGCCGTCACGCCCGCCTTCGGCGAGCCCTACACCGCGCTCGTCCATCTGTCGCGCGCGCGCGAGGACCGCTGGGGCGCGGTGGACTCGGCGCGTGAGGCCAGCGTGCGCTTTCCCGACAACTCGGACGCCTGGATGCTGTTGGGCGAGGCGCTGCAGATGGTGTTCCGGCAGCCGGAGGCGTTGGGCGCCTACGAGCAGGCGCTGGCGTTGGAGGAGCGCGCCGACGCGGCGCTGGCGGCAGGGGAGCTGTACCGGCGCGCGGGCCAGCATGCCGACGCGGCCGCGCGCTTTGCCCGCGCCTACGCCGCCGGGGGGGGGGCCGAGGCGCTGTGGCAGAACGCGCAGGCGCTGTTTCAGGCGGGCGACGAGGGCGCGGCCGAGGACGCATTGAACCTCTGGGCCACGCAGGTGCCGAACGGCCACGAGCGGCTGCCCGAGGCCCGCGCCCAGCTGCGGACTAAGGCTTGAGGGTGCGCCGGTAGAGCAGGACGGCGTAGCCGACGAGGATCACCGCGGCCGCCGTATAGGCCGCGATCATGAAACCGGCGTTCTGCGGAATGTTCTCAGGCATTCCCCCCCCCTCCTCCTGCGCCCATCTCCGCCTGCTCGCGCAGCAGCGCAAGCGCGTAGCGCTGCGTCACGAATCCGACGTACAGGATGGTGAAGACCGCGAACGAAAAGAGCAGCGTGAGGAGCATGGGGCCGGGCAGCGAGGGCGCGCTCGGCTTCAGCACGATCGGCTGCGGGTGCAGCGTCCGGAAGAAATAGACGCTGAGGTGAATGAACGGCAGCAGCACCAGGCCGCAGATCCCCAGCACCGCGGAGTACCGGGCCCGGAGCCCCGGATCGGTCACGGCGCTCCGCAGCAGTAGAAGCCCGAGGAATAAGAGGAAGAGGAAGAGGGTGAGCGTGAGGCGGGCATCCCAGGTCCACCACGTGCCCCAGATCGGCTTCGCCCAGATCGGCCCCGTCGTCAACATCACCATCGAGAAAACCGTCCCCACCTCTGCCGACGCCTCCCCGAAGCGGTCGAACCGCGGGTCCTTGAGCAGTAGATAGAGGATCCCGGCGATGCCGACGAGCCCCATCGCGAGCATGGCGCACCAGGCGGCGGGAACGTGCACGTAGAAGATCTTCTGCGCCGGCCCTTGGAACCGCTCGACGGGGGTGAAGACGAGCGCCCGCACGTACACGCCCGCGAGCAGCGCCAGTCCGGCGGCGGTGATCCAGCGTCCGGCCTTGAGCAGCTTCATTCGTTCACCGTCGCCGGAAAGAGGAAGAACGCGAGCGTGACGAAGACGATGTCGAAGGCCGCCAGCAACCTAAGCCAGCCCGCCAGCTCGCTCAAGGGACGGCCCGCGAGCAGCGCGGCCGTGGCGAGCACCGCCCAGATGAGCGGCGGGATCATGAACGGCAGCAGCAGCACGGGCAAGAGCAGCTCGGCGAAGCGCGTCCGCGCCGTCATCGCGCTGAACAGCGTGCCCACCGCCACAAACCCCACCGTCGCCAACGCGATCACGGCCAGGAGCGGGCCAAGTACGGGCAGAATGGGGACGTTGAAGAACAGCGCGAACAGCGGCAGCCCCACGCCCTCGACCGTGGCTACGAAGATCAAGTTCGCGACCAGCTTGCCGAGATAGATGCTCGCCCGATGAATCGGGGCGAGCAGCAACCCGTCGAGCGCCTGATTCTCGAGCTCGAGCTGGAAGGCGCGGTTCAGCGCCAGCATCGCGGCGAAGGTAAACGTGACCCACAGGATGCTGGGCGCCAAGTCCACCGCCGCCACAGCCGTCGGGTCACGGCCGAAGTTGAACACCATCAGGACCAGCACGGTGAACACCACCGCCGACAGGATGGCCGTGCGCGAGCGGAACTCGACCAGGAGGTCCTTGCGCGCGAGGCGCCAGGCGTGGCGCCACACGTCAGCCACCGGTCACCGCCCGCCGGTAGGCGTCGGCGATCTCGACAGCGCCGCGCCCGCCGCGGGGCTCGAGCTGCACGAAGCGGCCGGCGCGCATGAACGCCACGTCGCTCGCGAGCTCGGTTCCCTCCTCCACATTGTGCGTGACGAGAACGGTGACGCGGCCTCCGGCCGCCTGCTCGGCGAGGACCCGGCGGAATTCCTCGGCGGCGGTGCGGTCGAGCCCGGTGAAGGGCTCATCGAGCAGCAGCACCCGGGGGTCGTGGATCAGAGCGCGCGCGATCGCCACCCGCTGCACCAGCCCCCGCGACAGCGCGCGCACGGCACGGTCGCCGTGCTCGAGCAGGCCCAGGCGCCCAAGCAGATCGGCCTCGCGCCTCTCCAAGTCGGCCTCCGGCACGTCGTACAGCGACGCCCAGAACCGGAGGTTCTCCCGCACGGTGAGATGGGCGTACAACTGGGGCTGATGGCCGATCCACCCCACGGCGCGCCGACCGCCGTCGATCCGCGCGTGCCCGCCGGCGGGCCGGAGCAACCCGGCGAGCACCTTGAGGAGCGTGGTCTTGCCCGCGCCGTTCGGACCGAACACGGCCAGGGTCTGCCCGGGGTGCAGCGTGAAGGAGACGTCGTCGAGCGCGCGGACGGAGCCGAACGCGTGCCGCAGGCCCTCAGCCAGCAGCATCGATGGCGGCCGCGAGCTCGTCCAGGTCGTACGGCTTCACCAGGTAGCGGCTGTGCCCCAGGTCGAGGACGTTCATGAGCGGTTCCATGCTCACGTATGCCGTGGTGACGACGACGGGGAGCGCCGGTTGCGTCTCGCGGATGCGTTGCAGCAGGGCGATGCCGTCGGTGTCGGGGAGGCGCATGTCGAGGACCAGAACATCCGGTTGGAACGCGGCGAGCTGGCGCATGGCCTCGGCGCCGTTCGGCGCGTACGCCATCGAGTAGCGGCCTTCGAAGAAGCGCTGGTACGAGGTCCGCAGCGCGGATTCGTCCTCGACGAACAAGACCTTTCGCTGAGCGGTCGGCGGGGCCATGGTGCGCCCAATATACGCCGCCCCTCCGCGCGCGGTCAGGGCACGCCGGTCTCGAGCTCGAAGAGATCGTCGAGCTTGGTCAGCACCAGGAGGAACCGCAGCTCCTCGTTGGCGCCGCGCAGGCACACCGTCTGACGCCGCTCCGCGGCCTTGCGCTGGATCAGCATCAGGGCGCCAAGCCCCGCGCTGTCCACGCCGCGGGTCCCGGACAAATCGATCACCAGGCGGCCGGAGCCCTCCTCGAGCGCGTCCAGCAGCTCGCCGGCGGCGCGGCGGAACGCCGTGCGCGACTCCAGATCGAGGCGCTCAGGCGCGGCCAAAGTTTTTTCCATCGGGCGCGTCGACATCACAGTGGTCTCCACGGACATTGGTGACATTGGGTCCTCGCGCCCCTGATATGCCACTCCGATGCCACTCCACCTAAGCTCCGCTGCGTCAATCGGTTGTCAAAGGCGGCGTGACCGCCCTCACGCCCCCCGGTGCCGCAGAGCGAGCGGCGGGGCGCAACTTGCCAGACCTCCCTCTTCCTTATATCTCACCGGCCATGGCTACCAGCGACCGCATCGAGACTCTACTCGACGAGCAGCGCCGTTTCCCCCCGCCCGCTGCCTTCCGCGCCGCGGCCCACGTGCGGGACCAGACGCCTTACGAGCGGGCGCGCCGCGATCGGGAAGGCTACTGGGCCGAGTGGGCCGCACAGCTCGAGTGGATCCGCCCCTGGGACAGGGTGCTGCAGTGGAAGCCGCCGCACGCCAAGTGGTTCGTGGGCGGGAAGCTCAACGCCTCGGTAAACTGCCTCGACCGCCACGTCCGCGCGGGCCGCGCGGCGCGGCTGGCGCTGATCTGGGAAGGCGAGCCCGGCGAGGTGCGGCGCATCACGTACGGCGAGCTGCACGCCGACGTCAACCGCTTCGGCAACGTCCTGCGGGGGCTGGGCGTGCGGCGGGGGGACCGCGTCGCCATCTATCTGCCGATGGTGCCGGAGGTCGCGGTGGCGATGCTGGCGTGCGCGCGGATCGGCGCGGTGCACACGGTCGTGTTCGGCGGGTTCTCGGCCGAGTCGCTGCGGGACCGGATCATCGACGCCGGGGCCAAGGTGCTGATCACGGCGGACGGGGGTTATCGCCGCGGGTTGGTCGTGGCGCTCAAGCAGAACGCGGACGAGGCCACCTCGGGCACGCCGAGCATCGAGCACGTCGTGGTGCTGAAGCGCACGGGGCAGAGCGTCCCGATGCGCGCGGGCCGCGACCACTGGTGGACGGACCTGATGGCCAAGGCCGCGCCCGAGTGCGCGCCCGAGGCAATGGACGCCGAAGACCCCCTCTACATCCTCTACACCTCGGGCACCACGGGGAAGCCGAAGGGCATCCTGCACACGACCGGCGGCTACCTCACGCACGTCTACGCCACGACCAAGTGGGTGTTCGACCTCAAGGACAGCGACGTCTTCTGGTGCACCGCCGACGTCGGGTGGGTGACGGGCCACTCGTACGTCGTGTACGGCCCGCTCGCGCTCGGCGTGACGGAGGTGATGTACGAGGGCGCACCCGATCATCCGACGAAGGATCGGTTTTGGGCGATCTGCGCCAAGCACGGCGTCACGGTGTTCTACACGGCGCCGACGGCGATCCGCGCGTTCATGAAGTGGGGTGGCGACTACCCCGCCGGGCACGACCTCTCGAAGCTCCGCTTGCTCGGCACGGTGGGCGAGCCGATCAACCCCGAGGCGTGGATGTGGTACCAGGAGCACATCGGCGGCGGGCGCTGCCCCATCGTCGATACGTGGTGGCAGACGGAGACGGGCGGGATTATGATCACGCCGCTTCCCGGCGTCACCACCACCAAGCCCGGCTCGGCGACGACTCCCTTTCCCGGCATCGAGGCCAAGTTGCTCGACGGCGAGGGCAAGGAAGTGAAGGTGGGCGGGGGCTACCTCGCGATCACGAGCCCCTGGCCCGGGATGCTGCGGACGATCTGGGGCGACGACGAACGCTACCGCCAGGTCTACTGGAGTAAGTGGCCGAACACGTATTTCGCAGGCGACGGCGCCAAGAGAGACGAGGAGGGTTACTACTGGCTGCTAGGCCGAGTGGATGACGTGCTGAACGTCGCGGGGCACCGCATCGGCACGATGGAGGTGGAGAGCGCCCTCGTCGATCACCCCGCCGTCGCCGAGGCGGCGGTGGTGGGCAAGGCGCACGAGCTGAAGGGCCAGGCGCTCGCGGCGTTCGTCACCCTCAAGGAGGGCCGCCAGGCAACGGACGCGCTGCGGGAGGAGCTGAAGCAACACGTCGCCAAGAAGATCGGCGCGCTCGCGAAGCCCGACGACATCCTGTTCTCAGCCGACCTGCCGAAGACGCGCAGCGGAAAGATCATGCGGCGGTTGCTCAAGGACATCGCGGAGGGCCGAACGCTGGGGGACACGACGACGCTCGCGGACCCCACCGTCGTCGCCCGGCTCAGGGATCAGTACGAGGGGCAGGAGTCCTAGAAAGCGGGGCGTGGGGCGTGGTGCGTAGGGCGTGAAGCGCCACGATCCAAATCGCCGCCATGATTACGGCGCTGGTGACGCACCAGCGGCAGATGGCGTGGATGACGAACAGCTCGAGGTAGGTGAGCCAGCCGGTGAACAGGACGCCGCCCGTCGCCAAGGCCGCGAGTAGGAGGATCGGACTGCGGCGCCCGAGCCAGGCCGGCTGGAGTGCGACGAGCGCCGCGGTGAGAATCGCCGCATAGCCCACCACGCCGTAGAACGCCACTGGGATGCCGAGAAACGCGGCCCAGCGGCTCGTCTGAACGATCTCGCACCCACCAGTGCCGCACTTCAGCGGCCCCCCGACTCCGAGCTGGTACAGCCAGAGATAGAGCGCGAGGAACCACCCGACGAGCGCGAGCGCCGCGATCGCCTGGCGGTGCCGCATCACTTCCGGCGGGCGCCAAGGCTGTCCGCGATCGCCTTGAAGACGTCGGAGGTCGCGCGCGGCCCGGTGAACTTCACGCCGTTGAAGTAGAACGTCGGCGTGCCATCCACCATACGCTGGAGCCCCTCCTGGCGGCTGAACTCGATGCGCGAGGCGTAGCGGCCGCTGTCCATGCAGGCGTCGTAGCGCGTCAAATCGACGCCGGCGGCCTTCGCGAAGTCGCGGAATAAGCCCGTGGGGTTCTTGCCGGTCTGGGCCCACCCGTGGTTGTAGAACAGCTGGTCGTGCATCTCCCAGAACTTCCCCTGCTCGCCGGCACAGTGAGCGGCGTGGGCGGCGTAGCGGCCGTACAGATGGCCCGGGATGGGGAAGTCGCGGAAGCGCCAGCGCACCTTGCCGGTGGCGATGAGCTGCTCCTTGATGGTGGGCATCTGGACCGCCGCGAAGCTGGCGCAGAACGGGCACTCGAAGTCGGAGTACTCGGTCACCTCAACGCGCGCCGTGTCGCTGCCAAGGGTGTAGCCGCGAAACCCGTCATCGACGACCGTCACCGGAACCTCGGTGGCCGCCTGTGGCGCGGAGGGATTGGCTCTCAGGAGGTAGAAGACGAGCGCGCCACAGGCCACCGCCAGCGCGCCGAGCATCACGTAGAACCGGTTCATTCCGGTGGACCTCTCCAGGGTTCGTCGTCGTCGGGCTCGTCGAACGCGGGTTCGTCGAGCCGCCGCTGCGCCTCGTCCACGATCCGCCGGCTCTCGGCGACCTCCGGCGTGTCGTAGGTGCTACGGACTTCGTAATGAAACAGCTCGCTGCGCGCGTTGCCCAACAGCTTCTGCAACTCGGGCGCCGCGTCGAGCAGGCGCCCCCCCCCAGCGCGGTCCAAGTCCTGGATCCGCTCGGCCAGGGCCCGCAGCAGCGCTACGAGACGTTGCGCGCGATCCGGGCCGTACACTTCCTCGCTCATCGAGACCTCCAGGGGGCGCATCGGGACTCGGCACCCCCGCCGTGGCATTATACCACACAACCGATTATCTTGCGGCGCCGTTCCACCAGACGCCCATCTCCCCGAGAGGAGCACCGCCCGAATGGCCAAGAAGCGTAGTGAGCCCCGCAAGATCAGCACCCCCACGACGTTCGAGCAGGCCCGCGACGAGCTGTTCTCTCACATCCTGCGCTGCGGCGTCCTGGAAGCGAACTCCGAGCATCAGAAGGATTGGTTCGACGACACCATGGGATATCTCGCGGACCGCTACGAGGACCTGACGGACGTCGAAGTCGGCGAGCTCCGCGTCCTGGGTGAGCGTTACTGCCGCCCCGTCGTGGCCCGGACCGCGACCGTCGGCGCCGACGCCTAGCCCCGCCACCAGCCGGGAAACCACCGCACCCGCCATCCCGCGGCGATCCGCGTGCCGCCGCCGAGCCCCAGTTCCGCGTACCACCCCGCGGCCCGCCTCCCCGGCGCCGCTTCCAGTCCCAAGAGCAACGCCAGAAACCCGCCGCCGGGCGATCCCCGGCGACCGGTGACCGCCACGCCGAGCCCGCCGTACAGGCCGGCGCCACGGCGCGCCGCCGGCGTCACCAGGAACTGCGCGGTGAACTGCGCGCGGACGGCCGCGCGGCCGTCGTCGATCCCACCGGCGACGGCGAGCGCGACGCGGGTCTGGCCCGCCGGCCGGTAGCCGGCCCCAAGCTCCGCGCCGGCCATCGTGTGGCGCGCCAGCGTGGCCGCGGCGCCGGCGCCGGCCTCGAACACCGTGAGTCGCTGGGCGGAGAGGGGCACGACGGGCCCCGCGAGCGCGAGGAGCATGGCACCGAGGAGCCGCCGGCTATGCAATGGTGACGTCGTAGCTGATGCTGATGTCGGGGGCGAGCGAGGCGACGACCGAGCAGTACTTCTCGAGCGAGAGATCGATGGCGCGGCGCACCTTCGCCTCGTCGGCGCCCTCGCCCCGGATCGTGAAGTGGAAGGCGATGGCGGTGTAGCGGCGTGGCTCCGTCTCGCGCCGCGTGCCGCGCACCGCGATCTCGAGCGCGGCGAGCCGAACGCGCTGCTTCTGGAGGATCAACGCCACATCGGCCGCGGAGCAGGTCGCCGCCGCGACGAGCAGCAGCTCCACCGGCGAGGTTGCCGCGCGCGAGTCGCCGTCCACCAGGACGGGGGGGCGGCCGGCCGGGCCGCCTTCGAACTGCAGCTGCTCCTTCCACCGCACCGTCAGTTCGACCGGTCGCACCGCCATAGTCAGTTCCCCCGCCGCGTGGTGAGGCCGACGTAGAGCCGGTGCCGGCGCATCGTGTCCATCCCGTGATACTCGAGCAGCCAGTTGAACGTGGAGCGGTAGTGCAGCTCGAACCCGAACACGAAGTTCACCCACAGGGCGGGGCAGACGGGGTCGGCGCCGCAGCGGTCGTGACCGGCCAGCGACAAGCCAAGCCCCACGTAGGGCGTGGCAATCTCCTCGTCGTCGGTGAAGCGCCACAGCGACTCGAGGCTGCCGATGTAGCTGTTGTCCCCGTTGAACACGCCGATCTCCGCCGAAGGGCGGATCCGGACGCGGCTCGAGAACAGGTCGCCCACGTCGAGGGTGGTGCCGAGCACCATCTGGCCGGCGCCCTTGAAGTCGAGGCCGCTGCGGACGCCGAAGCCGAACAGGCCGATCCGCGTGCCGGTGGCCTTCCCCTCGCTCTTGGGCGGGGAGAACTGCTGCGCCGCCGCGTCCGGCGCGGCGAGCGGGCCGGCGGCGGCGAGCGTCCCGATCAGCCTGATCCACCCGATGCGCATCCCGTTCCCCTCCCAGTCAGCGGCGCGCCGCGACCCGCGCGGCCGCCCGTCCGTAGTCCCACGTTGCGTATACCGCGATGGCCGCGGTGGCCCACGCGAGCGGCCGCACGAGCGGCGAGCCGGCGATGAATGCGATCAGCGTGAGCATCTGCGCCACGGTGACGGCCTTGCCGCCGGCGCGGGCCGGGAGCGCCACCGGACGCCGCAGCAGCCAGGTGCCGACGAACCCGAGCACCGCCAGGATGTCGCGCAGCAGCACGCCGACCAGCTCGTACCACGCCAGCATGCCCCGGCTCGCCACGGTGAGGAATGCCGCCGCCGCGAACACCTTGTCGGCGATCGGATCGAGCACCGCGCCCGCACGCGACGCGCCGAAGCGGCGCGCCAGGACCCCGTCCACGAAGTCCGTGGCGGCCGCGACGCCCACGATGGCGAGCTGCCAGGCCGGCCGGTGCGCGAACGGGAATAACGCCGCGAGCGGAAGGCGAAGCGCCGTCACGACATCGGCCGGGGTGCCCCACGGTTTCACTTGCCCACGCCTCCTCGGACCCGTACCTTGAGCCGGTGGACCTGAAGCTGCTGAAGCAGGCCGCCATCTTCCAAGACCTCGACGAGGGCGAGCTCGCCCGCGTCGCCGAGGTGTGCCGTGAGCAGAAGTTCACGGTCGGGCAGTACGTCTTCAAGGAGGGCGAGCCGGGCAACCGCCTGTTTCTCATCTCCGAAGGCGAAGTCCGGATCTCCCGCACCATCCCCGGATCGGGCGAAGAGGCGCTCGCCATCCTGAAGCCGGGGTCCTGCTTCGGCGAGATGTCGATCTTCGACCGCTCGGAACGCTCGACCGACGCGATCGCCAACGTCTCGTGCACGCTGATCACGATCTCCCGCTCCGACTTCGAGCTCCTGCTCGACTTCAACCGCGACATCGCTTACAAGGTACTCTGGTCGGTCGTGCGGCTCCTGTCCGCGCGGCTCCGGGTGACGAACGACAACCTGCGGTCGTTCCTCGCCATGTCCATGTTCTAGGGTGACGACCGCCGTCATTCCCTGCGGCGGCCGGGGCACCCGCATGGCCTCGGTGGCCGGCGTCCTCCCCAAAGAGCTGCTCCCCGTCGCCGGCAAGCCGCTGCTCCAGTGGACCCTGGAGGAAGCCGCGGCCGCCGGGATCGAGCATGCGGTCGTGGTGACGAGCCCCGACAAGCCGCAGATCGCCGAGTTCCTGTCCCACCGGCCCGCCCTCTCATGTTCCATCAGTCTCGTGGTACAGTCCGAGCCTCGCGGGCTCGGCGATGCCATCACATGCGCGCGGCCGGCCGTCGTGGGAGACGAGGTCGCCGTCCTGCTCCCCGACAATCTGTTCGGCCGGACGGCGCCCGCGATCGGAGCGGTCCTCGACGCCCACCGGCGGACGGGGCTGGCGTGCGTGCTGATCGCCGAGATCCCGGCCGCTGGCGCGGCGGGCAGGGGCGCGGTGGGGCAGGCGCAGTGCCGGCCACGGAGCGACGGCCTGTGGGATGTGGTGGCCGTCAGGGCGAAGGTGCCAGCCCAGCCCTCCACGCTTACCCCGATCGGCCGCTTGGTGTTCGACCCCGGCGTCTTCGATCATTTCGAGCGTCTGCGCGCGCGACTCGAGCCCGGCGCGGAGCTCGACGACGTGCCGCTGCTCCAAGAGCTGGCGAGCGAAGGCCGCCTCGTCGGGGTACCACTCGCCGGCCCGTTCTTCGATGTCGGCCTCCCGGACGGATATCGGGACGCCCTGGCTGCGCTAACCTAAAGGGTTTTACACTTCATGCCACCCATGCACCGCGCTCGACTCGCCGGTCTCGCCCTGTCGGGCCTCGCACTTGCCGCGGCGTGCGGTGACAGTGGTCCGAGCGCGACCCCGCGCGTCGTCGTGGCTCCGATTCTCGATTCGCTGTTCGTCGGCGACACGCTGCCGGCCCGGACGGCGCGCTACTTCGACGCGCGCGCCGACTCGCAGGCCACCGGCCCCGTGCGCTGGACCAGCTCGAATCGGTTCGTGTTCACGGTGGACAGCGTGAGCGGGGCGATCGCCGGGGTGGGACCCGGGGCGGCCGTGTTGTCGGGCCGCGCCAACGGGATCACCGGCACGGCCCTCCTGGTGGTGTCGCGCCTCCTCGACCTCTCGTTGCTGCTCGACACGGTCTACCTGATGCCGGGGGATACCCTCACCGTTCCCTTCGCCTTGCGCGACAAGAACGGCAGTCCGCCGCCTGTGTGGTTCGATTCGTTGAGCAACGGGGTTTTCACCATCGGCTCCACGGGGCGGATCACGGCGAACGGCGTGGGCGGGCCGCTCCCCTTCACCGCCCACGCCGACAGCGTGAGCGCCAGCGGCGCGGTGGAGGTCGTGCAGCTCACGGACACGACGGGAGGCAGGAGCGCGTTCACGGTGCTCGGCACCGTGATCCGCCGCACCCGCGCCGGCGCGCGTGCGGTCAACTACCGGCGTCAGGGGGACACCGCCACGTTCCGAGTGTCGCTGCCGGTCGTCGTGAGCGGCGTGGCGATCGAGAACATCGTGATCACGCTGCGGGATTCGGTCCGCCTCCCCGGGACCGAGGCCATCGACTCGATCTCGCTGAACGAAGCGTTCGGATCCAGCTCGGACTTCGTGTGCCGCCCGGCGCGCGCGTGGGCGATCTGGTCCGTCCTGAGCACTCCCCCGCTGCGCGGCCTGTCGCGTCAGGGCGGCACGATCACGATCACCCAGGTCGCAGGCCTCGCGCACGGTCTCGCCGTGAGCGGGCGGTTCAGCTTCACGGGCCAGCGCAGCGACCTGTACGACGACCCGCTGGGCGCCCTGCCGATTCGCGGCACCTTTGTGGCGCCGGTCATCGCCGACAACCGGCCGTGCCGGTGACGTTGGACCATGTCTTCGCCGACCTGGGCGGCGTCGCGCCCGACCGCCTGAGCGACGCACAGGGACTCGCGGGGCTCCTGCTCGCGGCCGCGAACGCCGCGGGGCTGAACCCCGTGACCGCGCCCGCCGTCACGTCGGGCCCCAGGGGGGTCGGGGTGGCGCTGCTGTGCCACGGGGGCCACATCGCGCTGCACGCCCTGCCGAACGAGGGCCTGTGCTTCGCGGACGTCGCGGGGCTCGGCGGCACGCAGGCGCAGCGGGGATTGGACGTGATCATCAAGCGGCTGGGCGCGCGCGAAGTACGCATGGACGCGCGGCGCCGCGGCCCCGTCACTGGACCTCTGAATCCGGAGCGATCATGAGCGGATTGGCGCCGTACGCGGCCTTCTTCATGCGCCTGGCGGTGGGAGGCGTGTTCCTGAGCCACGGCATCGACAAGTTCCAGCGGGGCGTGCCCGCGCTGGCCGCCTATCTGCACAGCCACCATCTCCCGTTCGCCTCGATCTTCGCCGTGTACCTGATCGCGGTCGAGACGGTCGGCGCCGTCTGCGTGATGATCGGGTTCTACACGCGGGTCTGGGCGGCGGCGATGGCGGTGAACATGGTGGCGGCGATCGTTCTGGCCGTTCTGCCGCGCGGGGGCAACATCGAGCTCGAAGTACTGCTGTTCGCCGGCGCCGCCACGCTCGTCGCGCTGGGCGACGGGCCGCTGTCGGTAGCGGTGAAGTTCAAGAAGGGCGGCTAGTGCAGGATTCTTAACACCCCCGCGTCCGCCCCGGCCCGGAGGAAGGTCTCCGGATCGGTGGCGGGGATGGCGAGCCCGGTCTGCTTGCGCCACCGCTTGGCGCTCGCCTCCATGTATTGCTCCAGCGATCCCCCGGCCCATTCGGCGGCGTCGTCCTTCATCTGCCGCACGATTTCCTCCCACGTCCCGACGTAGGTCGCGCCGGACGCGATGCTCACCCGATGCACCTCGCCGCCGACGCCGGTCGCGCGCGTCCGCATCCCCTGGAGCTCGGTGAGGAGCGTGCCGAACAGCTCGAGCTGCCGGGGATCGCGTACCTGGCCGTCCGGGCCCATGGCTTCGATCTCCGCGAGCAGGAGGTCGTCGGGCTCCGCGTCGCCCGCCAGGTCGCTCAGCCGGTCGTGCCAGGGGACCAGCTCGGGGTCGTCCTCGGGGAGGCGATAGACGCTCTTCTTGAGCTCGATCAGCCGCCAGATGGCGAGGGCGTCGTAGTGCTCGTCGGGCTCGGTGCGATCGAGGTGGAACAGCGCGGCTTCGTATTCGCCCCGGTCGTAGAGCAGGTTGGCGAGGTAGATGCGCGCCTCGCCGAGACTCGCGTCGAGCTCGAGGGCGCGGCGCAGCCAGTGCAGGCTGCCGCCCTCGTCCGCCAGGCGGTGCGCGGCGTAGCCGGCGCACGCGGCGGCCTCGGCCGAGTCGGGGTGGGCGGTGAGCGCTATTTCGAAGAAGCGCCGCGCCTGGTCCAGCACGCCCTCGCGGAACAGCGCCCGCCCGATCTGCAGCATCAGGTCGTGGTCGCCCTCGAAGCCCAGGGCCAGGATGCGCTCGAAGCAGGCGAGGGCAGCGCCGCGCTCCCCGAACTTGAGGACCACCTCGCCGAGTCCCGCCAGCGCGTCCTCGTGATCGGCGTCGAGCCCGCGCGCCTCCTCGAACGCGCGCCGCGCCCACGCGAATTCCTCCCGCGCCAGTCGCGCGTAGCCCATCCCCCCGTGCAGCTCGACGGCGTGGGGATAGAGCCCCAGGCCCTCGCGCAGGGTGTCGATGGCGTCGTCGTATTGTCCTTCGTTGTAGAGCTGATGCGCACGTTCGTCGTATTCGTCGGAACTGAGGAACGGGTCCGACATCGAACGAGTCTCCCCCGGGAAGGTTGTGCTATGATAAGAAACGGAGCACTGTTACACAAGCGACCATGTCTT